>CANLCA010000124.1 GCA_947487925.1 Verrucomicrobiales bacterium
CCAGGATCTGCTTCGCCTCGGCCACCGAACCCCTGCGCATGGCCGTGGCGGCGGTGCGGCATTGCCAGAGGAGTCGGTCCTTGGCAGGGGCGTTCGAAATCGCGAACCGGCCGTCCACCAAGGCGTCCCCAGTCCGGGGCAAGGAGGCTGAGCCCGAGCTGCGGCTCGTGGCGCATCCTGATACCAGCACGGCCATCGAAATTGCCAGCAAGCACCCGCCAAGACGCTCCAGTGTCTGTTCCGCCAAGTTCCTCATGCAGCAGCCTAGCGGTAGGAAGCGTCCTCCAATCCTTGTTTTTTGATCTCCGCCGAATCCTCCCAGACGATGTCACTGGTCCTGGGGTCGATCAACTGAAAGGAGTAGAGGATGTAATCGCTGGTGCCCTTGGATGTTTTGGTGGTGAGCCCCTGGAGTTTGCCGGTCAGGAAGAAATCGGCGCCTTTGAACTCCACCACATTGGGGTCGCTGTTGGACGTCACCTGTCCGGACTGCTTGAGGGCTCGTTCCTTCTCAAGCACCGCCATATTTTCGCGCGCCAGGAATCGCACTTTGCCACGGGCTTTTGTGTTGAGTTCCGTCCGAATACGGGTGAGGAAGATGTCCTTGTTGAATGGGAATCGTGTCTCGTTTATCACCGGCTCCAGCACGATGCGTGGAACGCCCTGTGCATTGGCGATCTCGGGCACGACGAGGATGCTCCGAGCCATCTTGTCGGTCACGGCGACCAGATCCTGGGATTCCACTCCGGTTCCGGCCACGAACCCGCGCTCGTCCGCTTTCATTTGAGTGACGGGAACTCCCTTTGGGTTTTTAACTCCGCTTGAGGCACAGCCGAGCAGCAGAAGGAGAGGGGCCGCCAAGAGGACTGCGACGCGTCCAGCACGGGCGATGCGGTGGTTCCAGTTCAGGTTCGAGATCAATTTAGGATTGAGGTTCATAACAAAAGTTGGCGACGAAAGACGCTGTTCCGTGGCGTTTGGTGGGCGCCTGGGCAATGCCCGGCAGGCTTGGGGAGTTGGGTTGTGATTAACGTCTGAAAAATCCATTTACCGAGCCAGATTCGCTCGGATCGACGGGTGTTCCTGGGATCAAGACCCAGGAAGGCGCGGGATCGGATGCGGCGGTAGGCACCGAAGCCACAGCGGTCGACTGCGTAGGGGGCGCACTGAGTCGGGGCACCACCACGGTTGTGATGCGCGGTTGCCGGACGACAGGGAGCACCCGTGGATGTAAAGAGCCGGAGCCCATCATCAAATTGAGGGGACCGGCAACGTCACACGAGCCCAACTCGCATGAACGGCTCGTGACGGCTCCAGGCGACCCTCCCGCATCAGCGTGGACGGCCGCGCACTCGGCGGCCCTGCGTCCGCTCTTGTGGCCTATCACGCTGGCGGCAACGCTGCCCGCGAGAGATTCGGGGCCGAACCACGGCGCTTGCGCCGAAATAAGGTTTCCAGCATGCAACGACACACTGACTATCCACTTCATAATTTGGAGAGATACTCTGTAACTCCAACCGGTCCACTGGTCGGTTGGACGGACGCCCAAGCAACCTATTCACAGGGTGCCCAGCGGGTTTGATAAAGGCGGGGTGAGGATAGCTCCAAGGCAGGACGCCGCAATGGGATTCTTTCCTAAACCAAAATGCGGTGTGCTTTTTGGTTCGTATGCAGTAATCTGGACCCAGGCAGACGGTTATGAATCCAAAAGCTTCATCGTCCCCCGAAGAGAACCTCCCAGGCACGCAGTCGCAACGGTGTCTGGTGCAGACCGTCGCCGAGGCCATGGCGGCGGAACCCTCCCTTGAGGCAGTGCGTGTGGACCGAAGCGCCCATTCGATTTCAGTGGCCACTTTGGGACTGCCCCATTCTTCAAACTTTGAAGGCGATCTCGCAGGTCGCCTGGCGAAGCTCCAGGCCGAGGCTTCCCACGGATGCGCTTTACTGGCTGGGGAAGCAGACTGTGGCCCCTGTGCCGTCCGTCACCCCTCCAGCACCGGCAAGGGGCTGACTGTTCAGCACGACTCAGACGTGACCACCATTGCCCGGGTCACGTGTCCCACCGCTCCAAAGTTCTGGCGGTGGCGAGACATTCCCTGGCCCCGGCTGGTTCCTCGAGAGATCACACTTCCCGACGAAGGCAGCCACGACGGAGAGTGGAAGTGGCAGCTGATCGCGGCGGGAGTATGCGCCGCCACGGGATTAGCTGCACAGGGTCTTCATGCAACGGCGTGGTCGCAGCCCCTGTTCATAGCAGCCTTTGTGTCAGGGGGATGGTTTGCCGCTAAAGAAGTGTGGGAAGGACTGCATCGGCGCACGCTGGACGTCCATTTCCTGATGCTGGCCGTGGCAGGGGGAAGCGCGTCAATCGGCGCCTGGGGAGAAGGCGCCATGTTGTTGTTCCTCTTCGCGCTGTCCGGTGGCCTCGAACATTTTGCCATGGGCCGAACCCAACGCGAGATCCGGTCGTTGTTCAAATCGGCGCCGAAGATGGCGATGATGGTGGACGCCAAAGGATTTGAAACGCCCGTGCCGACCCAAGATGTGCGAACCGGGATGAGGCTGATCATCAAACCCGGCGAACAGTTTCCGGTAGACGCGGAGATCGTTCACGGGAGCACCGCGGCGGACGAGTCGAACATGACGGGAGAGGCGGTGGCTGTGGAAAAGGGAATCGGCCAAATGGTGCTCGCCGGAACGTTGAACCTGTGGGGAGCCGTGGAGGTCACCGCGCTGAGGCCGGCTGGGCAGAGCGCTCTGGAAAAGATTGTGAACCTCATCAAGGAAGCGCAGCATCTCAAAGCTCCTTCACAACGGTTCACCGACCGGTTTGGAACACGCTACACCTATGCGGTTCTCGTTCTGTCTTTGCTCATGTTCCTGTGGTGGTGGGGGCGGGGGTTGCCTCCGTTCGTTTCCGAGGGGACACTCAAGAGTGCGTTTTATCGCACCATGACCCTGCTTGTCGTGGCATCGCCCTGCGCGTTGGTGTTGTCCATTCCTTCAGCCATCCTGGCGGCGATCGCCTCTGGAGCCAAGCGCGGCGTCCTGTTTAGGGGCGGTGCCGCGGTGGAGATGCTGGCGGAAGTGGATACCGTGGCCATGGACAAAACCGGCACCCTCACGACAGGGGAGCTGCGCGTGGCGTCTGTCGTGAGTTTTCCTCCAGGCAACGAGGGTGCCATTTTGCGTGTTGCTTTTTCGCTGGAAAAACTGTCGACCCACCCTCTCGCGCGCGCGATCACACGTCATGCGAAATTGCACGGGGTCCAAGCAACGGTCGTCGAACGTTTCGAGTCCATCACCGGCCAAGGCCTATCAGGATGCATCGATGGTGTGCCTGCTCGTTTGGGCAAACTCGAATGGGCCACGACAGGCTGGGGGCAGGATCCGGGCGACCTTGGCATCGGGGCGATTGAGCCAGGTTTTTCGGAGGTTTGGATACGACGGGGGGAGATGACGGGGCGCATTGTGCTCCGCGATGATTTGCGGCCCGCCGCGAAGCCCCTGATTCAAGAATTGCACCGCCACCGTCTGGCGACATTGGTGTTGACCGGCGACCGGGAGTCAAGTGCGCGATTGTTACGGGACGAAATTGGAATCCAGGAAGTCCGAGCCACGCTGAGTCCCGCCCAGAAATTAGGGGTGATTGAGGAACTGAAGCGTCAGGGAAAGAATGTGGCGATGATTGGGGACGGTGTGAATGACGCGCCGAGCTTGGCGGCGGCGCATGTGGGCGTGGCGATGGGGGCGCGGGGATCGGATGCGGCGCTGGAACAGGCCGAGGTCGTACTGATGCATGACCGGCTCGAGACCTTTTTGACGGCCTGGCAGCTCAGTCATCAAGCCAGGCGCGTGATCCGCCAAAATTTGGCGATCTCTCTTGGAACGGTCGCCGTGCTCGTGGCTGGTGCCATGGGCGGTCTGATACCCCTGACTTTGGGAGTCATCGGACACGAGGGAAGCACGGTCGTCGTCGTGATGAACAGCCTGCGCCTGCTTTTTTTCAAACCCCAACCGCCGCGGTGCCAGGATTGAACCTGAGAACGGTTTGGATGAGAGGGCTAGACGAAGAGTGGAACCTTCCCATTCTGGTTGTCAGCCGCACGGCGCTCGCCTAATGTCTGGACTCATGAAACACCCCTTACTAGTCATGCTTGGTCTGGTCTCAAGTCTTTCCCTCGGCATGGTGGCAGCGGACGCCCCTCTCAACACACTCACCGCCGCGGAACAAAAAGCGGGTTGGAAACTGCTCTTCGATGGCAAGAGTCTCAAAGGTTGGAGCAATTTTAAATCTCAGAGTGTCAAGCCCGGTTGGCAAGTGAAGGACGGAACTCTGGCCTGCGTCGATCCCCACAACGCTGGCGATATCGTAACAGCGGACAAGTTCGGGGCATTTGAAATGGAGCTCGAGTTCAAGATGGCCGAGGGTGCCAACAGCGGCATCATGTATCATGTCACCGAAGAGGGTGCCGCCGCGTGGGCGACTGGCCCCGAAATCCAGCTCGAAGACAACGCCAAGGCCGGGGACCCTCAAAAATGCGGTTGGCTCTATGGGCTTTATCAGCCGCCCACGGACCCAAAGACCGGCAAACCCATCGACTCCACCAAGCCAGCGGGCGAATGGAATCGACTGCGCGTCCTCATCACCCCTCAGAAGTGCGTGCATGAGGTCAACGGCGTTCAATACGTGGAATACGTGATCGGCAGCGAAGACTTCAACAGCCGCGTTGCCAAGAGCAAGTTTGGGAAGATGCCAAAGTTTGCCAAAGCTGAAAGCGGCTGGCTCGCCTTTCAGGGGGATCACGGCCAGGTGTCCTTCCGCAACATGAAGATCCGGTCGATCGAAAAGAAGTGATCCAGGCCATGCTGAGGGCTTTTCGAGCCGCTGTGGCGAGACGGGGGTGCCAGGGCCGTTTGAGCGCGACTGTGGCGGCGGTCAAACTCTTGTCAGAAAGAACCGTGATCCGACGGCTCCTAACGAGGGTTTCTGGGAGGCGTCCGGGAAGGTGTTGTTGGATCTGGGTGGTGGCGGTCCTGTTTGGAGTGATGCGGACGGTCTCGGAAGGGGCCGCTGACAATCCGCTTCTTTCAGTGGGTGACGGACGAACACCGCCCAAGGCCCCTTCCGTCCGGCGAGATTCCCTGCCCTCGGCCTTGCGAAAGCCCTCGCCAGGAGCTATCAGCGATCTGCGGGCAATGGAGAAGCACTTGCGGGAATTAATCGCGCGCGTCTCTCCGTCGGTCGTTGCGGTCCGGGTTCGCAACGCCACGGGTAGTGGTGTCGTGGTCACCCAGTCCGGATTGGTTCTCTGCGCCGCGCATGTCTGTGAATCGCCCAATCGGGAAGTGGTCTTCACGTTCCCGGACGGCAGCACGGCCAAGGGAAAAACCCTGGGAACGAATCACGAGGAAGACGCGGGTTTGATGAAAATCACGGACCCTGGCAAGTGGCCTTTTGCGGCGATGGGGGATCTCAAAGAATCTCTTCTCGGCGATTGGGTGGTGGCGTTGGGGCATCCCGGGGGTTTTGACCCTCAACGATCTAAAGTCGCTCGCCTCGGCCGCGTCATCGCGCTTGAATCGGATATCCTGCAGAGCGATTGCACGCTCGTGGGGGGCGACTCGGGGGGGCCTCTTTTCGACATGCACGGGCGCGTTGTCGGCATCCATAGCCGCATCAGCAACTCCACATCCGCCAATTTTCATGTGCCGATCACCTCCTTTGTGCGCGATTGGGACCGTTTTCTCAAGGCGCAGAGCTGGGGCAACGAGCGACCGCCGGCGCAGCCCTATTTGGGAGCACGAGGCACATCCGGTGCCGAGGGGTTTGTTATCGATCGAGTCGATCCCGGCAGTCCCGCCGCCGAGGGGGGCTTGAAAGTAGGCGACGTGGTGGTCCAATTAAACCGCGCGGCTTTGGTCATCGACACGGCCTTCGAGGACTTCATCATCAACGCCAAACCAGGCGATTCCATGGCACTCCGGATTCGGCGAGAAGCTCAAGAATTGGACTTGAACCTCGTTGTGGGTGCACGCTGATCCAGCCCATGACAAGAAAAGGCTTCATGAAGAATGCGCTTGGTTTTTCGGAATTGATCCAACACGCGGGGGCAACTTCCTCATGGAGCTGTCAACTGCATCGGCTCAGGACCCCGGTGACGATTCTTTATCTACTGGCAACCATTGCCACAATTGCGTCCGCCGAATTGTCGGGGTCGCTCAAGCGAGATCGATTCAAAAACGGGGACGCCACGTTGCTCGCATTCGCCCCCATCGCCACAGCGGTCAGGAATTCGGTTGTCAAAGTGGACCTGAACGGCAACACCGTTGCCCTGGCGGCGGTCATAGGACCCGGTGGCCTTGCGATCACAAAAGCCAGTGAAATCAAAGCGGGGAAATTGACCTGCTGGCTGGCCGGAGGAAAAGAGGTCGGGGCCCGCCTGATAATGGTGGATGAAACCAACGATGTGGCACTCCTGAGAGTCGACGCGAGCGGGCTGAAACCGATCGAATGGGCTACGGAACAAACTTTTGTGGGCCAGTGGGGAGTGACACCCGGGATCGAATCGGGGCCGCAGGCCGTGGGCATCATCAGCGTGCCTCCGAGGAAGATCCTGCCGCCGCGCGCCTTGGTGGGCGTGGAACTCGACCATGCGGCGGGAACCGCTAAAGTTGTGCGTGTCATGGCTGGAATGGGGGCCGAAAAGGCCGGCATCCAACCAGGGGACGTGATTGTGGAGATCGACGGAAAAGCCGTCGAAACGGCACAGGAGATGATGGGGCTGCTGCGGGGGTTTCGCGAAGGCCAGACGGTGGGCGTGGCGCTTCGCCGACAAGAGGAGTTGCTCCGGTTGAATGTCGTGTTGATGACCCTGAAAGCCACTCCTGGAGCGCGGCGATTCGATCGACAGTCGGTGATGGATCGGCTTGGGGGAAAACTGAGCGCGCGTTCCGAGGGGTTCGAGATGGTGATCCAGCACGATACGGTGCTGCAGCCCTGGCAATGCGGTGGGCCCCTGGTCAATCTGGATGGCAAAGCGATCGGCCTCAACATCGCGCGAGCCGGTCGCGTGGCGACTTACGCCCTGTCTTCTTCCGTGGTAAAACAAATCATCCACGACCTCACGAGGGCTGCCCAGATTCCCCTTAGCACGGGGAAGAAGATGAAGGTGAGGAACCGACCGGCGGGATCTCCATAACAAAGCATGGGGCATCGACTTTGTGAGACCTCTCTGGAGCCTTCTCACTCCCCCGCCCAATACAAAAAACGATCGCTGACCGCCAGCACCCGACGGGAATTGATTCCAGGAAGATCCGTTGGCGAGGTTCAGACCTCAGAATTTCAGGGGGATTCTGGAATCAGCAATAGAGATCACAATTCCCTCTGGTTGAAGCCAAAATCCTCACGAATGGGTGATTTTCGATGACGATTACGATTAGGATTAGGAGGGAGTTGGAGTTTGAACCTTAAAACGGCAGTTGAACCTCCAGAAGATTTGCAAAAGCCTGGATGAGAAAGGTTTGACGAAGA
>CANLCA010000125.1 GCA_947487925.1 Verrucomicrobiales bacterium
AAGTTTGGGCCTAGGCTTTCTGACGCCATCGGCGGAAACACCGTGGCTTGAAACTGTGATCGGAAAGAGGCGCCTCTCCTCCAACACCCGGAGCGCCGCAGCCTGGCTGTCAGCCTCGAGCACTCCGCTTGTCTTCTGGCCCGTTTCGGTCCGCGCCGTGTAACGGTAGCTGTTCATAAAACCTACACCGCCGTGCAGTTCAAGACTTCTTCAACCGTGGTGATTCCCTGACGCACCTTAAGCCAACCATCCTCCCGCAACAGTCGCAGTCCGTGCCGGCGAGCCGTGGAGTTGATCTCGTGCAAGGGAGCCCTGTCGATCACCATCTGGGCAAGCTGGTCGTTCATCACCATCAACTCGTAAAGCCCGGAGCGCCCCCGGAACCCAGTGTTGCGGCAGTTTGAGCAACCCGTTCCCCGATGGAGAAGCCCCCCCTCGTCAAGTTGGAAATCTCTCGGCAGTTTCTCCCGGATCGGAGCTACCGGGGCCTTGCACTTCGGACAAATCTTTCTGACCAACCGCTGAGCCATGCTTCCTATCAGCGTGCTGCCAACCAGGTACGGCTCCACTCCCATGTCAATCAAGCGCAAAGGCGCCGAAGCAGAATCGTTGGTGTGCAAGGTGGACAAAACTAGGTGGCCTGTCAACGACGCCTGGGTCGCCGCCCGCGCGGTCTCCAAATCACGAATCTCCCCTATCATGACCACGTCCGGATCGTGACGCAGAATGGCCCGCAAACCACGTTCAAAAGTCATGCCCACTTGGGCGTCCACGGGGATCTGGTTCACCCCGTGAAGGTGATACTCAACGGGGTCCTCCACTGTCAGCACCTTCAGCTCGGGGCCCACGATGGCGTTTAAAGCGGAATAAAGCGTGGTGGTCTTGCCGCTCCCGGTGGGCCCAGTCACAAGAATGATCCCGTGCGGACGATCGACCAACGCCTTGAACTGGGAGTGCGTCGCTTCATCCATGCCGATCTCCGGCAGCGTGAAAAGCACATTGGCCTTGTCCAGCAATCGCATCACAACGCCTTCCCCATACAACATCGGAATCACGCTCACGCGCACATCGATCTGGCGGCCCCCTATCTGAAACTTGATCCGCCCGTCCTGCGGAACCCGCCTCTCGGCAATGTTCAAGTTGGCCAGGATCTTGATGCGGCTGATAATCGCCGCCTGGAACCGGTGGATCTGGGGCGGGACGGATGCCTGTTGCAGCACGCCATCAATGCGATAGCGGATCGACAGTTGGGTCTCGTAGGGTTCGATATGAATATCGCTCGCCCGTTCGCTCACGGCCTCCAAGATGATCTCATTCACCAGCTTGATCACACTGGCCTCTTGCGCCATCTCCAAAAGATCGTCGCTCGCCTCCGGCCCGCTCCTGAGCTCCTTGTCATCCCCCACCAATTCGTCTAGAGTATCCCCTCCGAGCCCGTAATGAGTCTTGATCACCTTCTCGATGTCCGCTCGTGTGGCCAAAACTGGCTGGATCTCAAGCCCCGTCGTCAACCGGATGTCATCAAAAGCGTAGAGGTCGAACGGATCGCACGTCGCCACCCGCAAGACCTTGTCCACTTTCGAGATGGGCACCAATCGCTTCCGGTAAACCACCTTTGCTGGAAGTGCCCGAAGCACCTCGGAGTCGATGATGATGTCTTCCAGATCCGCGATGGGCAAATCCAGTTGCTCGGACATTGCGGCAAGCACTTGTCGCTCGGTCAAAAGTCCGAGTTGCACAATCGCTCGATCGATCCGAAGCCCCTCCGCCTTGTGGAGGATCAGAGCTTCCCCAAGCTGCAAATTGCTCAGCAGGCCTTTGGCGACCAGAATCTCTGTAAACGTCATAACTTACTTTTTGGGAGGCGCTTCTACCGGCTTTGGCAACACGCTCAGCCAAAGATGGGGCGTCTCGGGAATTACAAGGTCCAGGAAACCTCCCGGCACGCCATTGTTCACACTGGTGCTGATCAACTCGTCAAAGACCTGGATCTCAGGCCCGGACGGCGGCCTCAAAACCAGGGCGAATGAGCCATTCCACAAGGTTGCGCCCTCGGGCGCCGTCAACCGCATCACAGCCTCCTTCGCCTTCTCTCCAACCTCCACCGGAGTCGCCCCCAACCCTTCTGGCAACCCGGTCGCCTGCAGGACGTAAGGGCATTCGAAACCGTTCCTCCGCTCAATGATGACCTTGATCTCGTTGGTCTTGCCAGCAACAATGGAAAAAGTGTTGTCCGCGACGGTAGCTCTCACCGAGGGTTTTGGCGTCCCGATTGAGAGATGATAAAGAAAATCGCCCCCACCGCGGCCGGTCAAACTGCCCAGGACTGCCGTGTAGTCACCTTCCGCGGGAACGGTCCAATCGATTCGCGGATCCCCCCATCCCCCGCCGTCGTCGTCCCGAGCGAGTTCTTTCCCTTGCCCATCTAAAACCCTGAGCGACGAGTCTAAAGGAAAGCCAAACCACCCTGAGCGCGCGACGAATTCGATCCTGGACCCCTTTTTGGCGTTGAACCGGTATCGATCTTCCTCCCCGGGAACTGAAACACAACCCGAGATTCCGCAAGGCACCGTCACATCCCTCACCCCTGAAGCATCGTTCTTCAAAGCGGCCTCGAGGATTTGGGGGTCTTCGCTCAAACCCGCGCGGATGGGCGAAAGAAAGGCGCCTGACTCCACCCAACATTCCCCGTCCGTCGCCAGCGACTTGGGAGCGTCAAAATCGACCAGAATCGAGGACGCCCCACCAGGGAAGTTCCACCCGAAAGCCTGGAGCTCCTGGCGTTGGCCCACTCGAGTCGCCAGAGGCATGGTATGGCTCGCAAAAGGCCCCGTGGTCAGCGCTAATCGGTAAACGTAGGCGCCCCCACCCGCAAAATTCACAGACGCCGTCGCGGGGTGTGGAAACGCCATGAGCTGCACCGTGTATGTGCCAGGCGAAACCGCCTTCCAGGCCAGGAACGGATCCAGACTCCGTGCATCGTGGTTGAAAGCAACCTGCCGCCCGGTGGCGTCCAGAATTCGCAGCAGACCATCCATTGGCGACGCGAGCCGGTAAGCGTCCAGCGACGCCACAAGCCATTGGCCGGCTTCCAAGGTCACGGCGAAAGAGTCCACATCCCCATTTTTCTCAAGCCTTCCGTTGAGGGTGGCAGGCAGGGCGGGAACTGGCTGGGCGCGGGTCCAGTCATCGTTCGGCTCGCTCTCGGGGACTTCTCGTCGAGCCGTGACGACAAAAAAACGAAGCTCCGTCGCGCCTTCTTTGTTCGAGAAACGGACCAACCGTACCCCCAATGCGGCATCTGGGGCAATCTCCACGTTGAATTTGCCCGCTTCCTTCTCGGGCCGAAACATCACTCCAGGAGAATCGATCCAGACATCCACCGGCCAAGGTTCGAATTTGCCCACAGCGAGCAAGCTGTTGGTCGTTCCGCGAGCTCCTCCGGCGGGAAAGAATTGCTCAAATTTTGGGGCTTCGGCGGCGATCTGAAAAGATGCCACAATCAGGCCGAGACCCCACAACCAACCCACCACGCGATTGGAGATGAACGGCACAGCAGCCTCGCAGTTGCCGCTCATCCGTCGAAAGCGACGATCGCGAAAACTCAAACGAAAAGCTCCTTGATCAGGCGGCCTCCGTTCACCAAGGGCACCGGGCGCCCTGTGTTGGTGTGCAGCACCTGGGCATGGTCTATCCCCATTTTGGTGTAAAGCGATGCCGCGAAGTCCTCCGGCTTATAGACGTTATCAGAAGCATGGTATCCCTTGACATCCGTCGCTCCCACGACCTGCCCTCCTGGAATACCAGCGCCCGCCATGAGCACGGACATGGCATGAGGCCAGTGATCCCGGCCTCCGTCCTTGTTCACCTTGGGTGTCCGCCCAAACTCGCCCAGAGCAATCACCATGGTATTCTCAAGCAATCCACGCTCGCCAAGATCCTCGATCAGCGCGGCAAGGCCCTGGTCGAACTTGGTCATGAACTCCCCTTTCAATGTCTTGAAAATGTTCGTGTGATGATCCCAGCCGCCATAATAAACCGTCACAAAGGACACGCCCACCTCCACCAAACGCCTCGCCAGCAACATGCGCTGCCCCAAATCGTTGCGACCATAGCGATCCCGCACTTTCCCGTCCTCCTGGCTGATGTCAAACGCCGCCTGCGCCTTGGGAGACGACACCAGATCGATGCCTTGTCGGTAATACTGATCGAACGTGACCGCCGGATCTTCAGCGAGGAGGTCTGTGTAACGCCTCATCTGGTCCAAGGATCGGCGTAGTTCCTGCCGCTTTGTGGAACGGCCCTCGCTGATGCCAGAAGGCAACACCACGTCTCGAACCTGAAAACCCTTGTCGTTCGGATTGCCTCCAATGGCAAACGGCGCGTGCTGGCCACCCAAAAAATTAGCGCCCCCGGACCGCGTCACACTCGGCATGGAAACGTAGGATGGCAACCCCTCCCGCACCCCCCGGGACCAGGAGACCGCAGACCCGAACGAGGGGTGGAAAGTGACAAAAGCGCCGCACGCCACTGGCGTGGGAGTGGGGGAACCCGTCATCATGTAATGATTTCCACCCCCATGGTTCGGATCCTTGTGGGCTATCGAACGAACGATCGTGACCTTGTCCGCGACACCCGCCAGCTTCGGGACCACTTCGCTGAAATGAATTCCCGGAACTTTCGTGGGCAAGGACTTGAATTCACCACGAATCTCCGAAGGAGCTTCCGGCTTCGGATCGAAGCTCTCATAATGGGAGGGACCTCCATCCAGCCATACCAGGATGCAGTTGACGCCCTTTCCCGCCTTCCTGATCGCAGCGGGGCTCGCGGCCCGCAGCTGCAACAAGTCCGCGAAACCCAAACCCAGAGAACCACCAATGCCCAATTGGATAAAATCGCGGCGGCTCAGGCCTGCGCAGTGGCGTGTCATGGGTCTCATAAGGCGGTTCGATTCCTGGCGATTTAGACTTTTTTCCCTCTGTCTCTCCGGGTCTCTACGGGCAAACTTTCGAATCTTCTTGGCTAGTGGTTAAATACAAATTCTGCCGAGTTGAAAAGGGCCCAAAGAACGTCTTCGGTGGCGGTCTGGCGCGTTGCCCCCTCCGCAGAATACGCGGCCTTGGCAATCTCTAGTTCGCCTGGCTCGGGATAGCGGCAGAACGCGGCGATATACAAATCCGTCACCAGCTCCGAAAGGGGCCGTCCACTTTCGACGAGTTTCTTGACGCGCCCATTCGAATCCGTGAATTTTGTCTGCAACCCTTTCGAATTCATCATGTGCAAGGACTGCACCACGCTCGTCGTTCGATCCCTCTCACAGGGGCAGTCCGTGCTCGAGTTGGGGCGGCTGAATGCATCCAAGAAATGGGATTCTATCTTGTAGGTCCAGGCCTCCATCGCGCGGGCACCTGGAACCAGCCCGGCCATCGTTTCACGGGAGGCAGTCACCTGGCAAACCGCATCAAACAACACCTCGGCCGGAAGCCGTCGGCGGTAGGCTCGAGAGAAGTTTTTTGTGTCAGCCATATTGCTCTCGTTGGGCACTGAACTAAGCTGATACAACCGCGACTCCAGAATGGTTCTGAGCAGGTGCTTCAAGTCGAAATGATGCGCCGCAAAGTCATCGGCCAATGCCTGCAGCATCGGATCGTTGGAGGCCGGGTTCGAAACTCGAAAATCATCTACGGGCTCCACGATTCCCTTGCCGAAGAACACTGCCCAGACCCGATTCACTAGGGCGCGGGAAAAATAGGGGTTTTTAGGACTCGTCATCCAGTCCGCGAGATCAATCCTCGGGTCGTGGGCAGCCGAACCCTCCAACATCGGGCCGTCAGGGGGCTTCGGTTTCATCACTTCGCCCGTGACGGGATGTTTCACGCTCCCTCCAGGGGCAAAATAAAAATGCTCAGTTCCCGCCGAAATGGGCGGCGACAGCCCGGATCCTTTTTGCTTCATCGGTCCAAAAAAAGCCGCCAGCTGATAAAAATCTTCCTGACCCCATTTCTCGTTGGGATGATGATGGCACTTGGCGCACTCGAGCCGGACCCCGAGAAACACTTGGCTCATCAGGGTCGTGAGTTCCGGGGGTTCGCGCCGGTCTCGGTAGATCACGTTGGGCCCCACCTGATGCGTGCTCCCCTGGGCCAGAATGATCTCCCGCGCAAATTGATCGAGCGGTTTGTTCTCCCGAAAGCACTCCCGCAGCCACTGGTCCAGCAGAAAGACGCTCTTCACCCCCACTCGGTCCGGGTTTGGTCGAAAAAGATCTGCCCATTTGTTTGCCCAGTAATCCGCAATCTCAGGCTTCTCCAAAAGCTTCTCCACCCATCGCCCCCGCTTGTCCACTTCCGTGCTCGCCAAAAACCCGATCGTCTCTTCCGGCGTCGGAAGAACTCCCGTGGTGTCCAGTGAAGAGCGTCTCAGAAACTCAGCGTCCGAGCACAAGTCCGACGGCAAAAGCCCCAGCCTGCGAAATTGGGCATAGGCCAAGGGATCAAGAAAGTTCTGCACAGGCAGCGCGGCGTAGCGTGTTTCAGGATAAAGTCGCTCCGAAGGCACCGTGATGCGGGAAGCATCCACCAGCCCCATGTAACGTGCCACGATAACCCCTTCCCCATGCACAACTCCCACCGTCACCTTCCCCCCCTCGTCCACCTTCGCGATGTCCTTGTCGTTGGAGTCAAACATTGCCAGATCGGTGACATCGCGCGAAGTCCCATCCGCATAGCGGCCCCACACCAGCAACCGCTGCGTTCCTCCTTTGCGGTAGCGTCGTTCCCTCGGAAAAACCTCCACGCCCGTAAGCCTTGATTCCTTCGGCTGCTCAAATGCCATACCCTCCCGAATCCATCGCGCCACGAGCTCGTATTCGAGTGAGCCGGACTTCATCCGTGCCCCGCCCTCGTGGGGGACACCAAGGGTCGGCTTTCTCAAGATCAAACTCTCCTCCGGATTTGCGGGAAACACTCGCCGTCCGCGGCCCTCCCTCACGATCTCCGTGTAATCCGATCTCGGATCGTAAGAGAAAACGGAGAGTTTGAACCCGTTCTGACCCTCGGGCTTGGCATGGCACGCGCCCGCGTTGCAACCCAATCGGCTTAGGACAGGAAGCACATCCTTCACAAAACTCAGAGGCGCAGGCTCCTCCTTGGAATCGACCTGGATCGAGAGCCGCGCTTCTACCCCTCGCAACCGCGCCACAGCCACGGCGCTTCCGGCTTTCATCGCCCGGAATTTGTGAATCTCTTCCACCCGCGCCACGCCCCGAGTTTCAAATCCCCATCGAACCAACCCGGTCACATCCACCTCAAAACCGTCCGCTAAAATCCCACTGACCAAAACCGGCCGGGGGCGGTCCCCTCCGGAAAGCTCCAAACGGGCAGGATCAATCCGCAAACGGACAAGCTTATCGGTCGAGCGAAGTGCCGGTTCGCTCCAGGGTTTGGGAGCGCCCATCGGCTCCCCTTCAGCCAAGCATGAAATGATTGGCATCCCGGCC
>CANLCA010000126.1 GCA_947487925.1 Verrucomicrobiales bacterium
ACCTGCGTGAGCGGCTGGTTATGAGTCCAGTCCGCTCTCGGATTCCATCCGGTTATCCATGTCCATCGAATACAAAGACTACTATGCCGCACTCGGCGTGCCGCGGGAAGCCACCGACTCAGACATCAAGAAGGCCTTCCGCAAGCTGGCACGCCAATACCATCCGGACGTGGCGAAGGACAAAAAGGGTGCCGAAGAAAAGTTCAAAGCTATCAATGAAGCCAATGAGGTCTTGAGCGACCCGCAGAAGCGCCAGAAATACGATCAACTTGGCGCCAACTGGCGCGAGGATGCGCGGTTCCAGGCGCCCCCGGAGCGAGGCGGCGGGCGCCGGGGAGGCCAGCGCGGCGATGGCCAGGAATTTCACTTTGGCGGCACGGGATTCAGCGACTTCTTCGAACAGTTTTTCAGCGGAGGCAGCCGCTATGGGTTCCCGCAAGAGGAGCAGGGCTTTGGCAACAGCAATGCCGCTCGTGAGAGTTCCGAACTTCGTGGCGGTGATGTGGAAGGCGATATCCTGGTCTCGCTGGAGGAGGCCATGAGCGGCACCATCCGTCCTATCTCCCTCCAAATGACGAACTCGCAGACCGGGAAAGCGGAAACACGTTCATTCCAGGTCCGCATCCCGCCCGGCACCACCGATGGCCGGCGCATCCGGGTTCCAGGACAGGGTGAGCTCGGACAAAGGGGCGCGCAAGCCGGTGACCTCTACCTGCGTGTCCGGCATGCTGCCCACGCCGACTTCCAGGCCCGCGGGACGGACCTCTATCACGATCTCGAGGTGGCGCCATGGGAGGCCGTGCTTGGCGCCGAGATCGTGACTCCCACACTCGATGGATCGGTCACGTTGCGCCTTCCCCAAGGCACCGAGAACGGCCAACAACTTCGCGTCCGCGGACGCGGCCTGCCCAAGGGAAAAGCCGGGGAACGCGGCGACCTCTACGTCACCGTGACCGTCCAATTGCCCACAAAGCTCAGCGATCAAGAGCGGACGCAGTGGGAGTCCTTGCGAAGAATCTCCACTTTCAACCCCCGAACCGCTCCGCCATCATGAACCCAGGAATAACCGAGACGGGCCCAGCCTCCATACTCTCGGAACAACCCTGAGCATTCCCATGGAAAGCGCCTCCATTGATCATCCAGTCCTTGAGCCGAATCCAGACGCGCTCTACACATTGGAACTGGTCGCTCAACTCACGGGCGTTTCGTCTCAGACAATCCTGCGATACCAGGAGCAAGGCCTGATTTCCGGTGTCGCGGACGGCGAGTCTGGGGCGTGCCAATTCAATGAGGACGCCCTCCGCGCCCTCCGCCGTATCGAGCATCTCCGCACCCACTTCCAGTTGAACCAGGCTGGACTCAAACTCGCGCTCTGCCTGCTCGACGAGATCGAAGCGCTGCAATCCGGCCTTCGCGCACGGAGATGAGCTGACGACTCCCCTGAATTCCCATGAAACCGGATCCCTCAAACGCCGTCTGAAACTTCCGTGTTTGCCCCCGGTAGAATTCCAGCCTAGAGTTCGCACCATCGAATGATGGAACCGACTCAAGATCTACGTGTGGCAAGCGCTCACCGCCTGCCAACTCCCTTCGCGATCAAGGCGCGTTTGCCCATGACCGAACGTGCAAACCGTACCGTGGTGGAGAGCCGCGCCACTGTGCAACGCATCCTCGCCCGCCACGACCCTCGACTGCTGGTCGTCGTGGGTCCCTGCTCGATCCATGATCCGGTCGGTGCCCTGGAATACGCCGGACGCCTGGCTCAACTCACACGAGTGCTGGGGGATCATTTGTTCATCGTCATGCGTGTCTACTTCGAAAAACCCCGCACCACCGTAGGCTGGAAAGGTCTCATCGATGATCCGCACCTGGATGCCTCCTGCGACATTGAGGAGGGGTTGCAACGGGGTAGAAGACTTCTGATGGAGATCAACGGCATGGGATTGCCCGCGGCCACGGAATTTCTGGATCCGATTGTGCCGCAGTACATCGATGATCTGATCAGCTGGGCAGCGATCGGCGCTCGCACCACCGAGAGCCAGACCCACCGCGAGATGGCTAGCGGTCTCTCCATGCCTGTTGGATTTAAAAATGGCACCGACGGCGGGCTGCAAATTGCGATCGATGCGATGGGTTCCGCCCGAAGCGCCCACAGCTTCTTGGGCATCGACCAAGAGGGCTACACCAGCGTGGTGCGGACCAAAGGAAACCCGGATGGCCACGTGGTCCTGCGAGGGGGCCGAGCGCGTCCTAATTACGATCCCCAGAGCATCGCCGAAGCTTGCTCTAACCTGGACAAACAAAACCTGCCCCACGTGTTGATGGTGGATTGCAGCCATGCCAACTCGCTGAAGCAACACGCGCGCCAGGAAGATGTCTGGAACTCCCTCATCGAACAGCGCGCGGCCGGCACCCGGTCGATCATCGGTGCCATGGTGGAAAGCTATCTGTTCGAGGGGAACCAACCCGTGCCCCAAGATCCCCGAAACATCGCCTACGGAATCTCGGTCACAGACGCCTGTTTAAGTTGGGAAACCACCGAACGGATGCTCCGCCACGGGCACGCCGCACTGCGGGACGCCTAATTCCAATTCGATTTCAAGAGGAGATCAAATCGCCCGAGAAATGGGATCTCTGACGAGGTGCGAGTCAGGCGCCACTCCATCCGGTGACTGCTGGATAACGATCGAGCAACGAAGTGAGAGGCCCAAAGAACCACCGCATTAGACTCCTCTTCAAAGCGAACAGGAGCGAGTAGCCGGTGAGGGAGAGGGACGGTGGAGCGTGGGAATGTGAACCACGAACGTTCTTGGAGGATTTGCCCCATTCCTCGTCACAGCTCCCTCATCCAGATTTCTGCAAATCTTCACCCCGCTCAACTGCGGATTGAAGGTCTATTCCACATGAGTGTCTCTTCAGAAATGAAGTTTGAAAAAAGTTTAAAAAAAGGCTTTACACTTTTTCTTAAGGGCAATATTGATTCTCTCTAGATCAAGGATGGCAGCGGTTCAATCACCTCGGGAGCACTCGGAGTCTCGTTTTTCGTAAATGCCCGCATCAAAGCGAGCAGAACAAATCTGAGATAACGGGCGACGGCTCGGGGTAACCTGAGGGGGCATGATGCCCGATACAGCATGCTCTAACTCTGTTCCAAGAAGCGCCGAAGGTTGAAAACCGTCGTCTCTCGGAACTGAATGAAAGGATGGATTGTGAAAAAGGAGGCGGTGATCCAGGGACATTTCGTCCGAACGATACTTGCGGTTTGCACCGCGATCGCCTTCATCGGCATCGCCCTCGCCCAATGGCGTGTAGATGACAAACCCGAATTCTCCATGACCGTTCTCAAGCACCGCGATTTGGTCCCTCGAAAAGTGGCCATCCCAGACAGCTCGACCTCGGTAAAGTTGGATGAAATAGGGTTCAAACATCCCAAACTCTTCCAGGCCACCAAGGACCCTAGAGAGGCTGAAACCTTGGAGGCGCACCGCCAGGAGGCGCGAATCGCTCTTTCTGATCCGGACCGCTTTGTCGAAAGCACACGAAACGCGAGGAGTCTCGCAATCGAGTCAGTCCGCAATGAGGCACAGCGTCGGGCGATGTGGAAGGTCGAAGAGGCCCTCGAGTCGGATAGACAGGAGGCTTTGGCGGCGATCACAAAACCTCATGGACGAGAGGAACAGTCTCGAGCACAACGGAATTCCAAGGAGTTGCAACAGGAAGCCTTCTCCAAAAGAGCGATCCTTCGCCCCGAGGAAGTGCTGTGGGAGATTGAATCACAAAAGACGCAGACGCTTCGAGATCGCGAACAGGAAGCCTTGAACGCCCTTTCCGTCGCCAATGAATTCTGGGCCGAAGAAAATCACCTCAGAGACTTTGGAACACGACGGCCTTCCAAGATCGAATCGAATGACAGGCAAAACTCCGCACCAGAGAAGGGAGGCCGGCCATGACTCGCCCAAACCTGGTTGATCAAGCGCCTCGGATCGGAATCGCCTCGGCAGATACCGTGAGCCCGTGTGAGAGTCCTTCGCCCCAGGCCCCCACCCGAGGATGGAATGAAGCGTCGAAAAACTGGTTGAAGGTTCCTATCAGGCCCGCAAAGTTCACCTGTGACTTTTTAAAGAAGTCGGGCCTGGCAGCTCTGGCCTCGTTTGCTTTCTGGATCGGGGACACCGGAAATGCTCGAGCTCAAAGTCTGGCCGAGGCCGTCGACAACCCTTCGTTAACCTGGTCCACCTATGGGAACGATTCCTGGTTTGGCCAGTCCTCGATCGCTTACTTTGGAGGAGACGCGGCGCAAAGCGGAGTTCTCACACACCTCCAGAGCAGCACTGTAGAGTCCTCCTCCGTGGCTGGACCGGCTACGCTGTCCTGGAACTGGAAAGTCTCCTCGGAACAAGGCTATGATTTTCTATCGTTTTACCTCGATGGCGTGTTGCAGGTCAGAATCTCGGGGGAATCGGGATGGCAGTCTCAATCGCTTGCCGTGACTTCCGGGAGCCACTCGATTCGATGGGTTTTCTCCCTGGATGGCAGCGTCTTGGCCGGACAGAACGCAGCCTGGATCGATCAGGTGCAGTGGACAGCCACAACTTCTTCGGGAGGCGGAGGTGGAGGAAGCGGAACGACCCTCTCCCTGTCGGATGCCCTCGATACCTCGACGATGATCTGGAGCACGTCGGGCGGAGCCTCCTGGTTTGGCCAAGCCTCGGTGAGTGTCAACGGAGACGCTGCGCAGGCAGGGGCACTGTCGCACAATCAGTCCTGCGCCATCGAGACGACCATCACCGGCCCAGGAACGCTGAGCTTTTCGTGGAAAATATCCTCCGAAGCCAACTACGACTTCTTGAGAGTCACCGTGGACGGCTCGGCAATCGTGCCGGGAATTTCAGGAGAGATTGGGTGGACGCCGCAGGCATTTGCCATCCCCGGCGGAAGCCACGTCCTGAAGTGGACGTATTCAACAGATTCAAGCGTCCTGAGTGGAGCCAATACCGCCTGGGTGGATGCTGTTCACTTTGTTCCCGGGGGCTCAACGGGTGCCTCCTCCGTCAGCAGCAGCCCGACGGTCAGTCTCGCTGAAGCTGTGGATGCAACCTCGCTCTCCTGGAGCACATCCGGTTCCGCGATTTGGTTCGGACAACAGCAGAACTCCTATCAAGGGGGTGATGCGGCCCAGGCGGGGGCCTTGACCCACAACCAGGCGACGGAACTCGTGGCTTCGGCCTCTGGTCCCGCTCAGTTGAGTTTCGCTTGGAAAGTGTCTTCAGAGAATAGTTTTGATTACCTCCGATTCTCTATCGATGGACTACTCCAGGATTCGATTTCAGGCGAAATCTCATGGGCCCAAAAGACCTATGCCTTAGGGGCGGGAAGTCACACATTGCGCTGGACCTATTCGACGGATGGAAGCGTGTTGAGCGGATCCAACGCCGGGTGGCTGGACGCTGTACTCGTCACCCCCGCGACGACTCCCCTCCCTCCGTTGGCGATTCCCACCAGCAGTTCAGATCTTGTGTGGAGGCATCGCGCGGCGGGGTGGAATGGAATCTGGTACATGAACAATGCCGCCCTCGAACGTTCGGTGCTCAGCATTCCACAAACACTTGCGGATCTCGATTGGACCATCGTTGGCACAGGTGATTTTAACGGGGACGGCCAAAACGACTGGGTGTGGCAACATCGCAGCCTCGGCTTGATGGCCGTCTGGTTCATGAACGGTCAGATTCAAATCGGAAGCTCACTCATCTCACCCTCATCAACGGGGGATTTGAATTGGCTCATCACGGGGGTCGGGGATTTCAATCGGGATGGTCATCCTGATTTGCTGTTCCAACACGCAACAGGACGCTGGGTTGCGATCTGGTACATGCAGGGGGTCGTCGCTTCTACCACGACTCTTGTCACTCCGAACTCGACGGGCGAAAGCTCCTGGGCGGTCAAGGGGGTCGGGGATTTCAACAACGACAGCTGGCCAGACCTTCTTTGGTATCACACAACTTACGCATTGCTCGCCGTCTGGTACATGAACAATGCAACCATGTTATCCAACGCGTTGTTCAATCCAAACTCAACCGGTGACCTCGGATGGGATCTGATTGACTCGGGTGATTTCGACCGGGATGGACGGCCGGATCTCGTTTTTGAACATCAAAGTTCAGCGCAAATCGGGATATGGACCATGAACGGAGAAAACCGCGTGGGAACTGCCTTCACATCGCCTCCAGTTCCAGATTCCACTTCCTGGCAAATCCAGGCGATCGGACACTTCGATTTCATAGTTCCAGACAGCGATGGGGATGGCTTGTTGGACACTTGGGAAAGGTCCTTTTTTGGAGGTTTGCAGGAAAACGGCTTGGGTGATTGGGACGCTGACGGCGTCAACAATCTGGCTGAATACCAGTCGACTTCCAACCCGATCTTCGACCTCGGGTTGCAGGTGTTCACGCTGTTGAAATGAGTCATCTTTTATAGCAACCAAGCAGTCGTAATCGACGGAAAATGACGAGAGCAATCGGTTGAAGGATAGGCCCTGAATTGTCCGTGGTTATTCCAATTCGCTTTCAAGAGGAGATTGAGTCGCGCAGGAATTTGGATCTCTGCCGAGGGAGGTCCGGTGAGGCGCCTATCCATCGCCGCGACTGCGGGACAACAATCGAGCAACGAAGTCAGAGGTCCAAAGAACCAGCGCATGAGGCTCATGTTGGAAACGAATTAGGATTAGCACATCGGTGGAGTCAGGATGAATGGACCACCGAATGAGTGTGAAAACGGCGGTTGAAAGTCGTGAAGACTGACAACGGCTCGGGTGAGGGAGGCCAAAAGAGGAGTGAAGCCTGTCCTTTAAGGATCTGGTTTGCGATTCGGACAAACTCTATCACCAAGACCTTGAGAAGGGTTGCAACAGGCATCTGCCGTCTCAAGGATCAGTGACCCGTCGTTGCAAAAAGTGAGGGAGGTTAGGCCGTCGGTTGAAAGAAAAGGAGGCAGTGCCATGATGATATCTCAACAAAGGACCCACAGGAACTGTTCACTCACGCTCCTGATTTCCCAGGCCACTTGCCTGCTTTTTATCACCGCGGATTATTCGCCACGCACTCTGGTGGCCGAACAGTGCGGTTTCGAAGGACTGCACATCAAGATCCAGGCCGCTAACGCCAACGCCACTCGCAGGAAGGCAGGGTTCCAATGCGGCACGGGTTGCGCTCTGAAATACTTTC
Organism: Verrucomicrobiales bacterium; assembly: GCA_947487925.1. GTDB lineage: Bacteria > Verrucomicrobiota > Verrucomicrobiia > Limisphaerales > F1-80-MAGS106 > F1-80-MAGS106. The sequence continues at coordinate 7,221 of CANLCA010000126.1, forward strand.
TGGCCAGGAATGAGGAACGATTCTTCGAAGAAACTTTTAACTGGGGCTGCACCAGTGATCTAGGCACCATCGCCTTTCGAAGGCAGACCTACCAATTTAACAAGATCACCACTGTTGATCCCGACTGGACCGCCTCAGCATCCCCTGCTCCAGATGGCTGCGATCCTTACAACGCTCGCGAAACTGTCGGTTTTACGGGCTCGTACCGGCACACGGAACGAGGGAACTCGCTAGGCGCCATCGATTTTCCGAAGTTCGATTATGTCT
>CANLCA010000127.1 GCA_947487925.1 Verrucomicrobiales bacterium
CAGCAAAATATTATCAAGAGCCATAGTGTTTCGGCGTTAAACCAGCGGGTTTTCTAGTTAGAAACCAAAGTGCCCACGTTCTCTCCCAACACAACACGTTTGATGTTGTGAGCTTTGAACAGATTGAAAACGATGATCGGCATCTTGTTGTCCATGCACAACGAAAATGCCGTCGAGTCCATGACCTTCAACCGCCTTTGTAGGGCATCCAAGTAAGTGATCTTTTTGAACCTCTTGGCATCCGCGTTTTTCATGGGATCGCTGTCGTAAATCCCATCCACCTTGGTGGCCTTCAAAATCACTTCCGCCCCGATTTCGTTCGCACGCAGGGCTGCGGCGGTGTCGGTTGAAAAATAGGGGTTGCCCGTGCCACCCCCGAAAATAACGACCCGGCCCTTCTCCAGATGGCGCACAGCTCGGCGACGAATGAACGGCTCCGCGACCTGTGACATGCTGATGGCGCTTTGCACACGTGTGGCAACCCGAGCCTTCTCAAGCGCGTCCTGCAACGCTAGCGCGTTGATGACGGTCGCCAGCATGCCCATGTAATCGCCCGTCGCCCGCTCGATCCCCCGAACGCTGCCTTGAAGACCGCGAAAAATGTTACCTCCACCGACCACAATCACCACTTCAACCCCGAGCGCTCGCACCTCCCCAATCTGCCGAGCCATGTCGTGAACTACTTCGGGGCAAATCCCCACACCGGACTCCCCACCCAGAGCCTCTCCGCTCAGTTTGAGCAGGATACGACGGTATTTGGGCTGCGGTTGCGGTGCTGATTTCATGCCGTGAGCCAGTGGACTCTTTCTTAGCAACTCAACCACGGGGCGTCAAATCAAAGGGTAAGGATCTAGTGCGCAAGCAGTGCCCCTGTGAATGGAAAACGGGGACGATTCGCCCAAAAGTTATAACGCCTGGTGCCCGCAACAACTATTCGCAACATCTTCGAGATAAAGTTGTTCCGAATTCCGATCCGAATCCATGAAGGACCTTTTTTGCCCCTCGTCAAGCTTCTTTCACCCAGCCCTTTGCAAATCTTTACCCCACCCAACAGAGTATCAAGATTCACGTCTACGGCTCTCCCTCAAACCTTGGGTCCGTTCTAGAACAGAAAAAAAAGGGTCCGCTGGAAAGCGGACCCTTTGTTCGTGTCAAGAACGGTGGACAAAGCGTGCGACTCAAGCCGCAGCTTCGCCTACTTGAAACCTTGAAAATCGTCGAATCACAATATCGTCGTCCACATTTTTACTAACCTCGATCAAGTGTTCGCGCACGGTCACTTCGGCATTGCGCTTCACAAAGCCCTGATCCAGAAGGCAGGTGTTCTGAAAAAACTTCTCCAGCTTGCCCTCAACAATCTTCGCAACGGCTTGAGGGGGTTTGTTCTTCACCTGTTCGACCGCAATTTCCGTTTCCTTTTCGATCACCGCACCAGGGATCTGATCTCGGGAGACCACGGTGGGGCTGGCCGCCGCAATCTGTAGAGTGATGTCGCGGACGAATTGTTTGAAGTCGTCATGGCTCACAGTAGCTTCCTTGACAGCTCCCACTTCTACCAAAACCCCGACTTTCGCCCCGGTATGGATGTAGGCAGCCACAGCCCCGTTGCTTGAAACCTCGAATCGCTGATGACGCGAAATCAGGATGTTCTCACCTATTTTAGCGACCTGAGCGGTTCGCATGGACTCCATATCCACTGCGGGATTCGCGCAAACGGCCCCGGCGATTTCGTCGCAAAACGATCGAAATGATTCGTTCTTGGCAACAAAATCGGTCTCGCAATTGATCTCCACGATCGCGCCCGCTCGAGCCCCCGGTTGGATGCATTGGGCTATGACCCCTTCCCGGGCTTCGCGCCCCGCCTTTTTCGCCGCAGCGGCCACGCCCTTCTTTCGAAGGATATCGACGGCTGCTTCAAGGTCGCCGCTGGTTTCAGTCAACGCCTTCTTGCACTCCATCAATCCCGCGCTTGTCATCTCGCGAAGTTTCCCAACTAATGCCGCTGTAATCTCTGCCATAGATCGTCAATTGTTTGATTGTAGAAAGGAAATTGCTTCTGTCCGGCTAGGAAGCAGCAAACGAATGCTCCATCCAACCCCGCTGGGACACTTCCGTCCCGGAACGGCGAACCCCGAAGCAACCAAATCGCCATGGTCCTTCAGTTCGAAACCGCCACAGCCGCGGCCTCTGTGCCAGCCGCTGACGGAGCAACGGCTTCGGTGGAAGATGTCTCCACCGGAGTGGGTTCCTCACGCCGGCGGGCAGTGCGGGATTCATACTCCGCGCGAGATTGCGTGATGGATTGAGTGATGACACTTAGAAGCAACCGGAGGGACCGGATCGCATCGTCGTTGCCGGGAATGGGGTAGTCCACAAGGGTTGGATCACAGTTGGTGTCCACGATAGCGACGATTGGGATGCGCAAGCGCCTCGCCTCGGCGACGGCGTTGTGCTCGCGCTTGACGTCGATGAGGAAAATCGCATCGGGAAAAGAATCCATCTCGCGAATTCCATCCAGGTTCTTGTGCATCCTGGCGGCCTCGCGGCGAAGCATCGATTGCTCCTGTTTCACGTAGTTGTTGATGGTTCCATCAGTTTCCATCTTTTCAATATGCTTGAGGCGACCCAGCGATTTCTTGATGGTCTTCAGGTTGGTCAAGGTACCTCCCAGCCACCGTTCCGTCACGTAATGTTGACCACACGCTTTCGCGGATTCCACTACGGCTTGCTGGGCCTGCTTCTTCGTGCCGACAAAGAGAATCTTGCCACCCTTTCCGACAACCTGCCCCAAGTAAGCACAAGCCTCGCTCAACTGGGCGAGCGTTTTGCTCAAGTCAATGATGTAAATCCCGTTGCGCTCGTCGAAAATGAAGCGCTTCATTTTGGGATTCCAACGCTTGGTTTGATGGCCGAAATGGACGCCTGCGTCCAACAGATCCTTAATTCCTATGCTAATCACAATTTTCCAATGGCTAAAGCCTTGAAGGAATATTCCCCCAAGCCATCCCGCGAAACACGGGATTGAGTTTGATGTTAGGGTGGCTAACGAAGGTCAAATATCCTTCGAAAAGGTTCCGTATAAGGAACTTTTTACGGCCGTTTCTCTCTTTCCGCCAAGCGAAAAGAGTGGGCAGAGTATCAAAGGAGAAATTCACCGCAACTAGATTCTCCCGCATGGAAGCTTAAAACCCCAATCCACACCCTGTCGATTGTGTCAAAATGTTGCATTTTGATGTAGTTCTGGTAAAGTAACCCCCGTTGGACAGCCTGTTGACATCAACATTCAACCAGCTGACCTTTGAGCGTGCGCATCGAGATCCCGATCCTCGTAGGCATCCTTTCCCAAGGACAGGGCACGGTTTTCTCCAACGCCGCTTCACAGAAAGGACAACCCTAACTATGAGCAAATCCCTGGAAACAATCACAGAGGCGATACAGCATTCAAAGCATCCATTTCGCCAAGTGGATGACCGTCCTGACAAAGCACATAAACATCGCTACGAACGCCGGAAAGTGAAGGAATATATCAAGTTAGGTGACTGGGAACCCCAGGCGGGGTGATCGGGCCTCACGATTCTCAAAAAAACCTCGAAACTAAACGATCCTAAAACAAAACTCATGCCGCCCTGAGACAAAAAGCCAGGGCGGCATTTTTTGTCCACGACCACACTCAACCATGGAGAGGCGCACCTGACAGGCATGCCAAAGAACCTTGCATAGGCTCTGTGGATCTGATGAATGCTTCGCAAGGACTTTATCTCCAGGATCTTGCGAAGAGTAAACCTGAGTAACTGCGGTTTTCAAACTCGATGACCCGTTTGACATTTCGGGCACACTCCGAAGAATTCTAACTTGTGGGTGACCGACTTAAACCCATTCCTCGCGGCGACGGCTTCCTCCATCTCCTGCGCGAAACAATCTTCCAGCTCCACAATCCTGTCGCAGCTCGTGCAGATCAGGTGGTGGTGATGGCCCCCGTCCCTTCCGTTCACAAGTTCGAATCGGGCTGCGCCATCCCCAAAATCAAAACGCTTCACCATCCCCATACCCTCCAAAAGATGCATGGACCGATAAACCGTCACCAAATCACAGTCACCTCTTGGCATCTGGGCAAACACCTCCCGGATAGTCGCGGGATGCCGATTCGTACGGAGCACATCCAGAATCTTCTGCCTCGGACCTGTGACCTTCCGCGATTTCGCCCTCAGCTGCTCCGTCAGCTCAATCAGTCTCCGCTTCCCGTGGACATGTCCCGTTCCTTCCTTCACATCTGCAGGGTCGCCACGGCATGTTTCAAGGCTGCCAAGAAGGCTTGCGCCACCAATTCCGGGAGAACTGCTCATGAACTGGTCCTGCCCCTCAATCGTCCGAAAACAAAAGCAGCCACAAAAAGCACCAAACAGACCAGTACAATCATCGGGCCGCACGGAGCGTCAAAGTGGTAAGAGCCAATCACTCCCCCCACACTCGCCGTCAAACCCAAGAGCACGCTCCAGCAAATTTGTTGGCGCAGATTGCTACTGAGACTCCGGGCCGCTGCAGGAGGAATCACAAGTAAGGAAGTAACGAGGATGATTCCTAAAAGGCGGATGCTCAACGTGACCACAAACGTCAGTGCCACCACGAACACGTAGTTCAACACTCGCACCGGCACTCCACAAGAATGCGCCAGTTCCGGATGAGCAGTGACCAACGTCAGCCGGCTGAGGTTGATGAAAAGACCCCAACTCACCGACACCAAAAGAACCAGTGCTAACTTCAAATCCCCCCAACCAATGGCCAGGATATCCCCGAACAAATAACTCTGAATCTCCCCACGATAACCCTTGAGAGACGTCAGGATCACGATGCCCAATGCTACTGAACCGGACAGCACCACAGCAAGGATCGTGTCTGACAACAATTCGGTGTTCTCCTGCAGCCATACCAATCCCCCAGCCACGACCAGGCTGAAAACGATCATGGGAATCGTCGGGTCAGAAAACCCAAGCCAAAAACCCAGAGCGACCCCGGTGAGGGCGCCGTGGGAGATCGTGTCACTGAAAAATGCCATGCGCCGGGCCGTCACGAAAACGCCCATCAACGCGCATAGAGGGCCCATGCATAAAGCCGCAAGCAGGGCGCGCTGCATGTAAGGTTCAGTGAGCATGGGGATGCTCATGGTCGTGCCCATGATGATGATGGTGCTCGTAAGGCGCCACGTGGATCCCGTAGGCGCGCTTGAGCGAATCTGCGTTCATCACTTCCTCAGGCTTTCCTTCGCAACAGATGACTCCATTCAAAGCATAAACCATCGTGGCGTGGCGGTAGACCATCGAAAGGTCGTGCGAAACGAGCACCACTGTCAGGCCTCGTCTCCGCTGCAATTCGCCGATCAACTCGTAAAAGGTGTATTCGCCCGGCGTATCCACACCCGCCGTGGGCTCGTCCAACAATAATAAATCCGGGTTTCGCAACAAGGCGAACGCGACCATGACACGTTGAAATTGACCGCCGGAGAGTTTTGCCAAGGGACGATCCAGCAACCCCGCGACCTGAACCTCCTCAACTGCGGGCAACAAAAGTTTATCCACCGCCGTGTGCCGCTTCCAAAACCAATGGAGTGCCCGGTCCACAGCCAAAGCCAAAAACTCGCGCACACTCAGCGCGAAACCCGACTCCACGGCCAGTTTTTGGGGCACGTAAGCCACTCTCCTGAGAACCCTCCGATCTATTGGCTGCCCAAATAGCCTGATCTCGCCACGATCGATTGATTGCAATCCCAACAGAGCCCTCAAAAGGGTGGTCTTGCCCGAACCGTTCGGACCGATTAACGCGACGACTTGCCCTCCGGGGATCAGCAGGTCTACCCCCTTCAAAATGGAGTGTCCCGTAATGGTCACCTCCACCCCCCGAGCCTCGATGACCGGGGGCCCAAACCCGGCCGGTGGAACCTCGGCATGAGGGGTCGGCTTCATGGCACCAAATACCGCTTCAAAATTTCCACGTTCCGCCGCATCCCCTTCTCGTAGCCAGCCCTATCAAGGGGCCCCGTCTCCAGCGTGTCCAACTCCGCCACCGGAAGCCCCATGTCCGCTCCAAGCTGTCGGGCTAGGTTACGCGTGTTTCCAGGTTCAGTAAAAATTACGCGCGCGTTTTCAGAACGCATCCTTTTCACGAGACCCGACAAGTATTTGGGAGATGGGGGCACCTCCGGAACTTCCTCCAAAACGCCTGTCAGTCTCAATCCATAACGGCGGACGAAATAGGGAAATGCATCGTGCAACGTCACGAACGCCCGGCTGCGCAACCCCTTCAATGCCCCCTCGAGTTCCACATCCAATTGGCTTAACACCAACCCGTAGGCCTCGCTGTTGGCGCGGTACCTCGCCGCACCGGCCTTGTCCAAGGCCACCAATGCTGCGGTGATGTTGGACACAGCATGCCTGGCCAATCGCGGATCCAGCCATATGTGCGGGTTCGCAGACCGCTCGCCATGAGCATGCTTGCCTAACTCTTTGGAGCCTTTGGGTTCCCCTGGATGGTGAGCGTGATGCGAAGCCCCACCTAGAGAAAAAATCAGCTCGGCTTCCAATCCATCCGAACAAGCAACAATGGCAGGTCGCTTCTTGGCTGGCAGCCGATCCACCAATTTCACCAACCACTCCTCCAACTGAAGGCCGTTCACCACCAGCAGATCCGCCTGCTCAAGACGCCTGATGTCGCCCGAGGAAAGCTGAAACTCATGGGGACTGACCGCGCCAACGAGAAGGTTCTCCACGTCCGCAACGCCCGAGGCCACATTCGCAGCGAAACAATAGGCAGGCAGAAAACTCGCGACAACCTTCAGCCGTTTAGGAGCGTCTCCAGCCATCAGGGTGAGTCCCAGACTCAACAACCCCGAAAAACACAGGGCCAACCGTACCCTCCTTAGTCGATTGTTTTTGCAAGTCATTTGCAACTAGAGTCTAAAAGGAAACGGCGCCCCTCGACGGAGCGCCGCGTTCCTCTAAATTTACTTCATCAACAGCATTTGGCGAGCCCGCTTGATGGACGTGTTCAACCGGCGTTGGTAGTGCGCCGGAAGCCCAGTGTACTTCCTGGGAAGTATGCGGCCCTGGTCAGTCACAAACTGCTTCAGAAGGTTCACGTTTTTAAAATCCAAAGCGTCGACGGTGAAGTCAATCTTGGGCTTGGGTCGCGGCGTCCGCGCCTCCATGGTGCCCGTGCGATTACCCCTTTTGGTCTTTGAATTCCGATCGGTGTTCGTCTTGCGCGGCATAACGGTTACTTAATCTCCTTATGAAGAGTCCGTCGCTTGAGTGCGGGATTGAACTTCATCATCTGGAGCTTCTCTGTTTTAAGCTTCTTGTTTCGCGAACCCCTATAGCGCGAAGGCGACTTGCCTTCCTTACGCGCCTCGGAGCATTCCAGGGTGACATTTTCTCTAGGCATATTGCTCTATTCCTTTTCCTTCG
>CANLCA010000128.1 GCA_947487925.1 Verrucomicrobiales bacterium
GGAGTCGCAACACCGTCACGGCAATCATGAAGGCCTTCCTTGGCTTGCTGTCTTTTGTTGCCTTCCAACAATGGATGTACGGACTGCTGTTCGTTGGCCGGGCGGTCCACTCATTACCCGACTGGCGGTTTGCCGCACTCGCGGTGGTGGTTGCCGCCTTGACGATGACTTTGCCCAACCATCGCCGGCTCGACATAGGTGTCCGGCATTGGCTTGGCCAGACCGCCTTGCTTACGGGTCTGGTCGCGATCGGTGTGTTTCTGGGTGCGACCTGGCCATGAGCTGTTCGATCAACGACAACCGGGCGGCACCCGCCATCTGCCCATCCTGCGGCGAGCCAAACGTTTGTGCCGTCGCCCGAGATTCGAAGGCGAGGAATTGCTGGTGCCAGACGATCACCACGACGCCTGCGATGCTCGTGCGAATCAAAGAACGTTTTCCCGCCAACGCCTGTCTCTGCCGCGCTTGTCTGGAACGCGAGGCCACCGGGGTGACCTCGGCGGAATCTGGCCGCTTGTGAAGCCGGTCCGGTCCGGTTAGCTTCGGGGGCGATGAAAACGATCATCCACCTCGACGACCCGGTGGTGAAGACCCACGGAAAGCGCAGCCGCACCAAACTCGTCTGAACGTGAGCCGTCCGCGCTCACCAGTTCGAGGTTCTATCGCGCCGTCGGAACGGAGTGAAGGGAGCACCGAGAATGAAGAAGGCGCTTCGTTCGCCGTTCCTAATGAGTGTTCCTGGAAAACCTGTTATCCTTAAAACGGCAGTTGCCCGTGGGGAATCTTCGCAAGATGTTGGCGATAAAGTCATTCCGAATCACTCACCAGAACCCTAAAGGAACTGCCTGGTTCTTCGTCATGCCTTTCTCATTCAAGCCGTTGCAAATCTTCACGATGTTCCACCGCGTTTTAAGGGTTATTGGACATTGGCGGCCTCTGGAGTTTGAATCCCATAGCCCACCCTCGAGCCGAAGTTGGGCTTACCTGGATTGGGCGGCCAGCGCGATCAATAGGCACCCCGCAATAAGCGCGAGCACGAAGAAGAAAAGTTTCACAAAACTCCACGGACGCTTTCCCGCGATCTCGCCGGTATGCCCATTGACGAGGAGCTGATAACTTTTCCGGCCATAACAAAAAGTCAACAACCACACTGGCAACAGCGTGTGTTTGAAAGTTTGCCGCGAAAAGGAGACTTGAACTCGAAGGTTTCGATGCGTGTCACCAGGCACTTTTGAGGCACTCATCGATTCCATGGCCTGCGTCATGGCCCCATGGGATCGTTGGGCAGCGGACAGGAGATCGATCTGGTATTGCTCCACAACCCAGCCCGCGACATACCCGGCATCATAGGGAACCAGTTCCTTGGTCGGGAAGGGTTCGATTTTCGTGAGCAGCCCGGGATCCACCCCTTTGGACGCCGCGACCAGTTCATCGTCGAAAAAGTGTTCCACCGATCCTGACGCCCCTTCCCAGCGCGTTTTTTGCACACGCCGCGTCTGGCGCTGCCCGTTGGAATCTTGGTAAGTCTCAGTCTCGTAATAGTGATAACCTGCCTCGGCCGTCCAGTCCGCGTGAGCGAAAGCGTCGAAGGTCCAGTAAGGCAGGTAGACTCCCTTCACCGTATCCGTGACAGCGACCTGCTTCAAACGGCTGGGCGCAAACCAACGGTTCCTGTACCATGCCCGGACCATTTCGCGCACCTGAGGTTCGCCAAGTTTGAAAGGCAAAACGCTTTCAGGCCTGATGGGGGCGCGAATTTGTTCAAGAGGCACGACCTGGGCGGAGCCGCAAAAGTCGCATTTCTGAGCTACCCGACTCGGAGCCAACACGGACACTGCCTTGCAACTTTGGCATCGGACGGACAACCGTTCGACGTCCCACCCACGGCAGCTGCCTGGGAGGTTGCGCAACGCGGACGCCAGATCGCTCTCCCGCACGTTGCCAGTTTGAGGATCCAGTGTGGCTTGATTCGTGGTGCCACAATGGGGACAGACGAGGGCCGATTTGGATGGGTTCCAGTGAGCGTCCGATCCACAAGCCGCGCATTCGAACTTCTCCCGCGCGCTGACCTCGCTTTCTCTCATACGGTGTCCGTTTGGGGAAACACGGCAGCGGAAAGCGACTATTTCAAGAATTCATCGAGAGCGAGGCGGCTGACACGGAAGACAGATCCAATTCTCTTTGCCTTCAGACCTCCGGTTTGGATGGCCTCCATCACATCCGACTCTGCGACTCCCATCAATTTTGCGGCCTCAGCTGGGCTCATCAATCCGATATCGTTCGGCGTTTCGGGCGCCGCTGCTGGTCCAGGGACGATCCTGCCGGCTCCGGCGTGTTGTTGTGGGAACATCTGCTGTGCCAGGGCGGCTCCCATCGCCATTTCCGCGCCGAAGGTCGCGCCGCTGGCTGCACCAGGGCCTCCCGTGGTCCCCAAGTGCTGGGCCATTTGAAACTTCACGTAGTCGTTCAAGTTCCCGATCGCTGACATGCTTGTCCGCTTATCGATTGCTTGCTCGACTTCCGGTGGCACGGAGACGTTTTCGACAACAAAACTAGTGAGCTCGATCCCATATCTCGCGCTGGCCGACCTATTGATCAACGGCAGCAGCGAATCTCCGAGTTCGGAATGGCGCGTCGCCACATCCAGGACTGGGACTCGTGACTCCGCGAGTGCTTCGCTGAACACGCTCACCAACTTCGATCGCATGACATCCGCGAATTCATCCAATCGAAAGTGGTTATCAGTACCTGCAACTTCTTTCAAAAACAGCGCGGCGTTCGTAATTTTGAAGTCGTAAGTGCCAAAAGCGCGCGCGCGAACGATGCCAAAATCATCATCGCGCAGCATCACGGGATTGGAGGTCCCCCACTTGTTTCCCGTGAAGGTCCGCGTCACGACGTAGTACACATCCACTTTGAAAGGGGATTCAAACCCGTACTTCCAGGAGGCGAGCTTCGTCAGGATGGGGATGTTATCGGTGGTGAGCGTGTGTTTGCCCGGCCCATAGAGGTCGCCGAACTGCCCCAGGTAAACAAACTGGACCACCTGGGATTCGCGCACGATCAATTGCGCGCCGCGCTTGATCGCTTTGTCGTCATCCGGGAATCGCCAGGAGAGGGTGTCCCGGGAATCGTCCGTCCATTCGATGACCTCGAGAACTTGTGATTTGAGAAAATTCAAGATGCTCATGTGAGAACTAGTAGTGTTTGAATTCCAATCTGGGGCTCATCCTTGCTAAAAAAGCTCGCGGGGGCCATTACAAGGAAACTGGTGAGTTTGTAACGATTCAGGTGGCTGCCCCCAATTCACGCTAAGTCGTCATTATTCAACGAGCCGAGACGGTTCCAGCCTCTGAACGATCAGGGCAGTTCTTGGATTGTGATGTCCTTGTACCAGGCCTCGCTCGGAGGGCCGCCATGGATCTGCACGGCAATAACACCGTAGTCCTCAATTGCGGCATCGGCTTCCGTATAGTCCACCGTCTGAAGCCCATTCACCTTCAGCCGGATTCTTTTGCCTTCGCATCGGATCTCGTAGTCGTTCCAATTGCCTCTTTTCAGGACCTTGTTGACTTCCACCATGTCGGACTGGGCCAACACCTTGTTGCGGCGGGACTCGTCGTAGAGGCATCCCCACCAGGAAGGGTCGCCCATGTCTGCCTGATAACCGCTCACTTCATGGTGGTTTGGAATGCGCTTCGTCCGAATCTGCACACCCGCATTGGCTCCCTCACCGATTAATTTGAATTTGAGCTTGAGCACAAAATTTGTGTAGGACCGCGTCGTGCAAAGGAACTCGTTCCTGGGGATTTTCGCCTGCAACGAACCCGCTATGATCGTCTTGTCCGCGATCCGGAAAGTCTTGGTTGTGTCGCCATCCCAGCCTTTGAATGTTTGTCCGTCGAAGAGTGGAACCGTTGGATTTGCGGCGCAAAGAAGCGTCTGGTGCGCGATGAGAAAGGAGAGTGAGCCGAGCAGTGCCAGGAGTTTCATAGATTCATCCGGTTGAGATTGCAGGATGAATACCCCGACACGTCAAGGATGTCGAGGAGCAACCATGCCGTTCCCGACGAAGCGCATGGGGTTTCTTGAATGAGGAGACAGGGGACGAGGCTTGTGAATCCAGTTCAAGCCGCGGATAACCCGGTGGAGAAACGCTGGCACAATTTCACGAAAGTTTCCTGCGGCAGCCCGAGTGGAATGCCTTTGCGAGTCACCACTCCCCAATGGCGCCGGAGTTTCCTCGAGCCGAGGGATAAGGCGATCAGGGTCCCCGCCCTGATCTCTTCCCGGGCGACCCAGGAAGCCAGGATGGTGACCCCGAGGCCTAGTTTCACCAACTCCTTGATCGCCTCGATGTTGCCGAGTTGGATCAACGTGTTTAAGGGCATTTCCTCTTCGCGAAAGTAGGACTGGATCATCTGAAAGGTAAAACTTGTTTTGTCATAAAGAATGTAACTCTGTTTTGGGATCTCCTCCCGACAGACCTTCCCTGCCAGAGCCCAGGGATGTTCGGGGCCCACGACAAACATCAGTTCGTCATCGAACAAAGGGATGAACTCGATGTGGGAAGCGTCGTTCTTCAACTTCAGTGCGATGCCCAGGTCAATTTTGTTGTCGCCCAGGAAATCCCTCAGCAGAGGGGTGTCGCAGGGCTCGATTGTGATCCGGCATTGCGGGTAGGATTTTTTGAACTCAGTGAGGACGCGCGGGAGGATGTATTGGCAAGCCGTGGCGCTGGCTCCCACGCGCAACCGGCTGCGTCCCCACTTGCCCAGCTGATCGATCGATTCCCGGGCCGTCTCCATCTCCTGAAGAATCTTGTTGGCGTGCATCAGGAGCTGCTCGCCTTGGTGCGTGAGCGCGATCTTTTTGCCCAACCTGTCCAAAAGGCGACACCCCAGCGAATCCTCGAGGGATCGGATCGAATGACTCACAGCCGATTGGGTGAGGCATAATTCCGAAGCAGCCCGTGTGAAGCTACCCACTTTTGCGAGCGTGGTGAACGCCCGAAGCTGCCTGCTATCAATCGGTTCCTTCATGCATTTATTTCATTCATATATTCCATGAAAACGATGCGCGCGATCCCTGACCCACTTGGCATAAGCGAGGCTAAGCGGCAGTCAGCGGTCACGAAATCGTGCCCATAGCAACTGCAACGCCAACCGCGAAGCCAATCGAATGAACTCCACCACTGCGCCCCTAAAGCCGACCCGTCGGCAATTTACAAAGCGACTCGCCATGGCGGCCGGCGCTGCCTCACTCATCCGCGCCATGCCCAAGGGCTGGGTCGGCAACATTTACGCCAGTGACGCTCCCGAAACTTCTAAAATGCGTTTCGGCATGATCGCCCTCACTGACTGCTCGCCGATCGTCATAGCTCACGAGAAGGGGCTGTTCAAAAAGCACGGGATCGATTCCATTGTCGCCAAAGGGGCCAACTGGGCCGCGATCAGAGACTCTCTTTCCAATGGGGACAACCAGGCAACACACATGCTGTTGGGCATGCCGATTGCCTCCACCATGGGTCTTCTTGGTTCCCCGAAAAAGCCCATGATCATCCCCTGGCTTCTCAACAGAAACGGCCAGGCGATCACACTGAAATCGGACTTCAAAGGGAAGGTGATGGCGGACCCCAAAGCCCTGAAGCCCGCGGTGGAGAAGGCCAAGTCGTTGGGCGAACCTCTGACTTTCGCGATGACATTTCCTCCGGGAACACACGCGATGTGGATGCGCTACTACCTGGCGGCTGGCGGCATACACCCGGACAAGGACGTCTCCCTGATCACGATCCCCCCGCCGCAGATGGTGGCGAACATGCGCGTCGGCAAGATGGATGGATTCTGCGTCGGCGAACCGTGGAATGCCCGCGCCATCGCTGACAAAATCGGGTTTACGTCTATGGCCACACAGGATCTTTGGAAAGATCACCCCGAGAAAGTGTGTGCGTTCACTGCGGAGTTTGCGGAGAAGAATCCGAAGACGGTCAAGGCGGTCTTGAAGGCGCTGCATGAGGCCAGCGTCTGGCTGGACGACCTGGGGAATCGGCCCGAGCAATGTGAAATCGTCAGCCGCCCGACCTATATCAATTGTCCCAAGGAAATCATCCTCGGCCGGCTTCTGGGAGACTACGACATGGGTGACGGTCGAAAGAGCAAAGACGATTATTACATGATTTTCAGCAAACGAAACTGCAATTATCCGCAGCCAAAGTATTGCGCTTGGTGGCTGTCGCAGTTCAGGCGCTGGGGCATGGTTACCGGCGCGCCGGACTACGCGGGGATTTCCAAACAAGTCATGCGAACCGATCTTTACGAGGAGGCCATGAAGGAAATGGGTTACGCGCATGGAGGCCTGAGCGAGACCAAGGAAACGTTGTTTGACGGCGTCGAGTTCGATCCCTCGGCCCCGGAGGCCTACGCGAAAAGCTTCAAGGTGCACAATTTAAAGGGTTGAAACCGAAATGAAACGATCTGGATTCAAATTGGACTGGCTGCTGCTGCCTTGTCTGGGGGCGACGGCGGTGGTTCTTCTCTGGTGGTTGTCTAGCAAAACCTGGTCGAAGGATCTGCCCGACCCCCTCAAAACCTGGCACTCCAGCAAAGGTTATGTGTTGGAGCCCTTCGCGAAGAGGGGGGAGCTGGACCAGGGCATTCTGCGTTTCACTTTACTTTCGCTTGGACTCGTTGTGAAGGGCTACGTTATCGCCTTGATATTGGGCACTCCGCTTGGTTTTTGCATTGGCCTTTCAAAAACGTTTTCCAAAGCCTTTGATCCCATCTTCCAGGTGTTGCGTCCCGTCTCGCCCCTGGCTTGGCTGCCCCTCGGCATGGTGCTATTTCTTGGCGCGGGCAAAAACGCGAGCGAATTGGCGGCTGTTTTCACCATCGCCATCTGCTCCATGTGGCCGACGGTTTTGAACACAGCGGCTGGCGTCCGTTCCATTCCACAGGACTACCTCAACGTCGCCAAAGTGCTGAAGCTCTCCCGGTCCAAGACCTTGCTCAAGGTGCTACTCCCGGCCGCGCTTCCCTACATGTTCACGGGTTTCCGACTCAGCCTGGGGATTGCCTGGCTGGTGATTGTTGCCGCCGAGATGTTAACGGGTCGTCCCGGGGTGGGCGGGTTCTTGTGGCAAGAGTATAACGCCCTCATCTACGAGCACATCATCCTCTGCATTCTGACGATCGGCTTTGTCGGCTTTGTGTTGGACCGGCTGATGAGCGTGGTGGAGAACCGGCTGAAGTTCGTCTGAAAACCAACCCTATGTCGTTCCTGCATATCAAGGCGGTCTCCAAAGGGTTTGGATCCGATGGAGGACGAACCGAGGTTCTCAAGGACATCAACCTGGAGATTGAGCGCGGCGAGTTTGTGGCCATCGTCGGTTACTCCGGCGCTGGAAAGACTACGCTGATCAACCTCATCGCAGGGCTCACGCGGCCC
>CANLCA010000129.1 GCA_947487925.1 Verrucomicrobiales bacterium
AGGTCGCGGCCCCCGTCGGTTGGGCGTATCTTCGAGAAACGCTGGCACGCCATTGCGCCACTCTCCGAAAATCCCAGTTTTCCAAGAACGAAGGACACCTACTCCGGTGAAGCCGGTGCCATTCCGTGGTAGAACGAGTTCCTGGAGATTTGTCACAGTGATCCATTGAAAGTGGACCGAACACAGTCCCCGGCCTCTTTCCACGATGGCCCGGGATCAACCCGCTGGCTCCCGCTCTTGATCTTGAGCTTAACCCAAAACTGGAAGCGCTCGAGGGCGAAGGGCACGAGCAGAAGCAGGAGGGGACGCGCTTCTCAAGTCGTGGGCTTTTGATGAGTGGCCCGAGCCGGTGTCTGGCGGTCTGGAATCGGGAGTCAGGGATTCGTGTTACTCCGTGATTCCCTTCCATCTGATCGTGCACCCTTCATTTCGAACAGAGGCTTGCGTCCGGTCCGCGAAGATGCTCAAAAAGAGGCATGAAATTCTTGCTTCGGACTTTTGCACCCGTCCCGATCCGTCCGTGGTTCCCTCTCCTGGCTCTGCTCGCCGCGACCACCCTGGCTGGCCTGGCCGCCGACCCAAGGAAATCCCTGGCCATTTATTGGGTCGACGTCGAAGGGGGTGCCGCCACGCTGATCGTGACCCCGACCGGGGAGTCGGTTCTTATCGACACGGGGATGCCCGGCGTGCGGGATCCAGAGCGGATACATCGGGTCGCGCGCGAGGTCGCGGGACTGAAGCAGATCGACCACCTAGTCGTGACCCACATGCACATCGACCACTTCGGTGGGGCGGCTGAGGTGTCTCAGCTGATCCCTGTCGCACATGTGCACGACAACGGGATTCCGGACCAGGACCCGGACGGCAACGCCAATAACCGGAGCTTCCCACTCACCATCAAGCCTTATCGTGAAATGAAAGTTCAGAAGAGGTCCGTGCTGCATCCTGGAGATGAGATTCTCGAAAAGAGCGCATCGCCGGGGATGCCGAAACTTTCCCTCCGATGCCTCGCCGCGAAGCAGAAGTTTGCTTCGCCCAAACCAGGGTCAACCCCAACAAGCCCGGATCCGGACTGCGACAAAGCCGGGGCAAAACCCATCGACACGTCGGACAACGCCAACAGCATCGCCTTGCTTCTTGAGTTCGGGGATTTCCAGTTCTTCGTGGGAGGTGACATGACTTGGAATGTCGAGGCGGGGTTGGTCTGCCCGTTGAACCGCGTGGGGAAAGTGGATGTATATCAGGTGAACCACCACGGCCTGGATGTGAGCAACAATCCGATGCTGGTGCGGACGGTTGAGCCCACCGTGGCGGTGATGAGCAACGGAACCTCCAAAGGATGTGGACCTGAAACGTTTAAGACGCTGAAGTCGGCCCCATCGATCAAGGCTATTTATCAAATCCACAAGAACCTTCGGCAGGACAGTGAAAACAACACGATAGCAGACCACATTGCCAATCAAGTTCAACAATGCGCCGCGAATCACATCGAGCTCTCCGTGGCGGCAGATGCCAAGAGCTACGCCGTGAGCATCCCCGCGACGAAGCACCAGGCCCACTACACGACCCGGTGAGCACCGAGGCAAGTCTGAAGGAGATGGCTTCGCCGACCCCGCTCCGTTTTTGACAAACGCATGGCGAGTTGGCAAAGTCACTGGCTGTCAAACATTCATGAAACATCTGCTTTCAACCCTACTCCTGCTCGCCCTAGCCTTCCTTTGCACCTTGTGCGCGTATCAGTGGATCCGTGAGACCCACTTGCAGGACAACGTGGAAACCCTCAACCTCACCGAGAAAACCAAAACCAAGACCGTGGCCAGCCTGAAGGGCTTTGTTGAGAAGCTCGATGAGGAAGTTGAGAAATTGAGCGCTCAAACCACAGAGCTTCAGACCTCTTTGAAAAAGAACGAGCAAGAACTCGTAGGAATACGCCGCGATTTTGCGAAGTCGGAGTCGGAGAATGAGAAGCTCAAAACAACTCTGGAAACTTTCAAGAAAGCCTTGGACGACCGCAATGAACGCATCCAGCAGCAGCAGGAGAAGTACAAAGAGCTCATGATCGAACGCAACGAGTTCGTTGGGAAACAAAACGAGGTGGTCGGCAAGCTCAACGATGTGACAAAAAAATACAACACCCTTGTCGATGAATTTGTGAAGGTCCGCGAACAATTGGTCGCCTCCCAGACCCAGTATCAACAGCTTCAGTCGCAGCAAAAGCCGGCGAAGTGACGTTCGGCCTCAGAGAGGCGAGATCACGGATTGGGCGGCTTGCCTGGGGCTCCGTCTTCCACCTTGTTGATCGCGAACGCGACCTTTTGAACTCCCGCCTTCCGAACGAGATCCAGCACGGTGATGACGGAACCGTGAGAGGCATCGCGATCGCCGCTGATGAAAACCGGGAGGTTCGTGTTGGCGCGATACCGCTTGAGCAGCTCGATGAGGAGCTCGTTCGAGTTGATGAGTTTCTTCTCAAGATACACCTCGCCTTGCTTGTCCACAGACAGGTTGACCATGTCCGGCTTGTTCTCTTGTGAGGCTTTTGTCGCGGTGGGAAGATTAACCTTGATCGACTGCATGTGGATCATCTTCAGACTGACCATCATGAAGGCGGCGAGCAAAAAGAACATGATGTCGATCAGAGGCACGATCTCAATGCGGGCCTTCTTGTGGGGCAATGGCGATCCGATCTTCATTCTAGAGAGTGGTTGCTGTCAAAAAAATAGACGGGCACTGATTTTTCAGGGTTTCAATCAGGGCAAGGGCAAAACATCATGCCAGGCTGCGGCTAAGTGGCCTGTGTTCGGGACCGGTCGGCTCGCAAAACCTCGGTTTGAAACCCCTTTTGCTTCGCCGAATTCACCATGACTTCCACGTTCGTGGCGGCGGTTTCGAGTTCAAATTGTAGGCGGGCGACTTTCCCGGTGAAATAGTTGAACGGGATCAGGGTGAAGATCGCGATCCCAAGACCAAACGCGGTGGCGATCAATGCCTCGCCAATACCTCCGCTCACCTTGTCCACGGCGAGGTCGGATTGGCCCACGAATTTGAACGATGCCATGATGCCCGTAACGGTGCCGAGCAACCCGAGCAGCGGAGCCAGCGTCACCAGGGTGTCCATCACGCCCAAGAAGCGCCCCGCTTTTTGGAGTTCGACCCCCGCGGAAACCTGAAGGGCTCCCTGGAGAGACGAATGATGATGGTTCAGCCCGTGGTGGACGGTGCGGATGACCGGATCCTCCGAGGCAGCCGAAAGGTTTGCCGCAGTCAGAAAATCGCCGCGCTCCAGCGACGCCAAGATCTCCTCGAGCCGCTTCGGGTCGCGTTTGAACTTCTCACGAAGCCACCAAACCGTCCTTTCGCCCACCACGGCCACGGCGACGAGACAAACGATGGCGATGGGGTACATGATCGGACCCCCTCCTTCGAACACTTTGACAACTACATTGGCAAACATCATAGAGGATTTGGCTGGGACAGCGGAGTTTTCATTGGAGGACTTCCGAGATAAGTATGGGTGGGGTTGGGAGTGCTCATCTGGGACTATTGGAGGCGGTATTCCACCGGCACATAGTATTGCCGGGGTTCGCCTGGTGGCCATTTCCAGTGCTTCTGCACGTATTGGAGCGTGCCTCGATCAAGGTGTGAGGACCCCGATGTTTGATGCAGCGTGCTCGTGAGAGGGCTACCATCCGCGTCGATCAGCACGAGGAGCGTGACGGTCCCTTGCTGCCGAAGCCTGTGAGCCTCATGGGGGTATTTCGGTTCGGGGTAGGAACCGCCGTCGGATGCAGAACCCCTGCCTCGTCGAAACACCGTTGGCGGTCCGCTCTGCTTCGGCGGTCCGGTTTCGATTGGGGGCCTGACCGCCGGAGGACCTGGCGCGGCGCGCTCGACGTTGACAATCTTGACCGGTCCTTCGATGGGGATGGAAAACTGGACCGCGGGTGTCAAAGCCGCAACCGATGTTGGCTCCGGGGGTGCCACAGTCGTGGGCTCTGACAAAGGTTCCGAAGGGTCGGGAGGTTGCTCGGTTTGTTCGGGCTCCGGCTCTGGGAGCAGTGTCTCCGTGAGCGTCGGCACAAACGTCTCGACTGCGACAAACACGGGCGGGATGGGCGCGGGAGGCTTCGCTTCCTCCGGATACGGAATGCCGATAATGCCCAAAAACAGGAAGGCATAACAGATGGAAACCGCCCAGGCAAAGCGTTGTTGCGGATCCTCGAACGTCGAGGGCAACGACAACCTCATGAGCTCATCCCGAAGGACGTAGGGACTTTCTCCATCTTGGAGCCCCTTAGGCACACTTTGGGGTTCTTGGATTAAGCTCGGCCTCTGTTCCGTCATAACACCTCAGGCACACCACTCCCTTGACCTCAGCAGAGGCCATATTGGTTTGACTGATCGCCGGGAACCCACAACGGACAGACTTGTAGCAGGAATTCACCTACCTGCCACCAAATATTTTCTCCGAAGCATCCCGGCAGCTCCATGGAGATGCCCGGCTCGGCAAAAGTTCGCCAAAAAGGAATTGTCGACGCGCTTGAGACGAGGCACTCTCGCCAGCTTTGATATTATGGAACAGGTGACCCTGGGATTGATCGGCGGCGGAACGGTTGGCGGTGGCGTGTTTCAGGCACTCCAGCGCAACGGCGCGCTTTTGAGCTCACGCACGGGCTCGACGTTTCACGTTGCCAAAGTCGTCGTGAGAACCTTGGAAAAACCAAGGCCCGTGCCGATTCCAGCCCGCCTTTTGTCCACGAACTGGAGGTCGGTGGTTGAGGACCCCACCATCAGTCTCGTCGTGGAATTGATGGGAGGCACCACCACAGCCAGGCAGGTAATCCGTCGCGCGCTCGAGCTGGGCAAGCCGGTGGTCACCGCAAACAAGGCCCTCCTTTCCGCCCATGGTGAGGAACTCTTCGCCCTAGCGCTGAAGCATCGAACCAACCTCTACTACGAGGCCAGCGTGGCCGGCGGCATCCCAATCATCAAGGTTCTGCGAGAAAGCCTGATTGGCAACCGCATCACCCACTTGTACGGAATTCTCAACGGCACGTGCAATTACATCCTCACCCGCATGAAACTCGAGGGACTGGAATTCCAGGACGTCCTCGATGAAGCTCAACGGCTCGGTTACGCGGAAGCCGATCCCTCGCTGGACATCGATGGCCACGATGCCGCGCACAAGGCGGGCATTCTGGCGTCCCTGGCTCATGGGTTTTGGATCCGGCCCGAGCAGATCGCTACCTCCGGCATCCGCGGCATCACCAGGATGGACATCCAGTTCGCGGGCCAGCTCGGATACACCATCAAATTGCTCGCCAAAGTGAAACAAATTGAGCCCGGCGCCGGCGCAAAAGCCCGATGCAGGGTCCAGGTTTCCGTCAGCCCGACTCTGATCCCCAACGATCACGTGCTCGCCGGCGTAAACCATGTTTTTAACGCAGTCTTCGTTCGGGGAGATGTGGCGGGCGACACCTTGTTTTACGGGCGTGGTGCCGGCCAAGACGCCACCGCCAGCGCCGTGCTCAGCGATCTCGCCGATGCCGCTGTCGATCTTCGAAACGGCCTACAAAGCCGCATCCCTCCATTTGTGTCGCATGAACGAAATGGAGGCGTTTTACCGCTCGCCCAGGCGGTGTCTCCCTATTACGTTCGACTCAGCGTGATTGACAAGCCGGGAACTCTCGCCAAAATCGCCGCCCTTTTAGGCCGTGCGAAGATTGGGATTTCCTCCGTCATTCAGCCCGAGGGCCACGTGGGTGAAAGTGTGCCTCTGATCCTGATGATTCACGATGCCCCGCACGCCGCGATGGCTCGGGCTCTGGCCCAGATAGGAAGGCTGTCGGTGGTCAGAGCGCCGACGGTGATGATACCCGTGGAACATTTTTGATGAGTGCTTTAGAAACAACCACCTGCAAGGCGACCCGATGGCCCGGGGTCATCCGTGCCTATGCGACCCACCTTCCAGTCACCGCGGAAACGCCAGTCGTCACGCTGCACGAAGGAAACACCCCTCTGATCAGGGTAGACAACTTCGTCCGTGCGATCGAGGGCGATTTTGAACTCTATCTCAAGTACGAGGGCCTCAACCCCACCGGCTCCTTCAAGGACCGCGGAATGACCCTCGCGGTTTCGAAGGCCAAGGAGCGCGGTGCGAGCGCCGTCATCTGCGCCAGCACCGGCAACACCTCTGCTTCCGCCGCCGCCTACGCATCGCGCGCCGGCATGAAATGCGTTGTGATCCTGCCGAATGGGAAAATCGCCATGGGCAAACTTGCCCAGGCCCTCATGTACGGCGCCACCACCATCGCCATCGAAGGCAATTTCGACGATGCCCTGCGCATCGTTCGCGAACTCGGGGAAACTGGAAAGGTCGAGGTTGTCAACAGCATCAACCCTGTCCGAATAGAAGGGCAAAAAACCGCCGCATTCGAGATCTGCGATGTGCTGGGCCGCGCGCCTGACTTCCATTTTCTCCCCGTCGGCAACGCCGGCAATATCACCGCGTATTGGAAGGGTTTTCGGGAGTATCAGGCCGTTGGAAAAGCCGACCGGCTTCCCCGAATGTTCGGCTATCAGGCAGCTGGGGCCGCCCCCATTGTCGATGGCCATCCCATCGCCGATCCGCAAACCATCGCCACCGCCATCCGCATTGGCAACCCCGCGAGCTGGCAGAGTGCTCTCGCCGCCGCCGCCGAATCCCAGGGTCATATTGGAAAGGTCACCGACGAGGAAATTCTCCACGCACACCGTCTGATCGCGCGAAGCGACGGCGTGTTTGTCGAGCCCGCCTGCGCCGCCCCGCTCGCCGGTTTGATAAGGTGTGTGCGAGACAGGCTCATTCCCAAGGGATCCGTCATCACCGCCACCATGACCGGCCACGGCCTCAAGGATCCCGACACCGCCATCCAAAGTGCGGGGGTCCAACCCCTTGTGGTTCGCCCCAACACCGCGGCCGTGATGGAGGTCATTGGGTTGTGATTGGAAGAATGGAAAACGTACGGGGTGATCTGAACGATGGCGATGGTTCGCCATGGCTTCCTCAACCTAAGAACTTCTGCAGTCTTTTCGAAGCCTCCAGCCGTGGCGTTTTCCCTTTTCCCTTTTCCCTTTTCCCCTCTTCCCCATGTCTCTAATCGTTCAAAAATACGGCGGCACCTCGGTCGGAAGCACCGACCGGATCAAGAACGTCGCGCATCGAGTCGCCGAGTACCACGCCAAAGGCGATCAACTCGTCGTGGTCGTGTCGGCCATGAGCGGCGTCACGGACGGCCTCATCCGGATGGCGAAGGAATTAATGCCGCTTCCGAGCGAACGCGAGATGGACATGCTTTTGGCCACCGGCGAGCAGACCACCATCGCCTTGGCCGCCATCGCCCTCCATGCGATGGGCATCCCGGCTG
>CANLCA010000130.1 GCA_947487925.1 Verrucomicrobiales bacterium
CGTATCGAAACCCAACGCCCTGCACCCTTCCCTCAAAACAAACTTTCACCCGCACTCGTTCCATAACTCAAAGTCCCAACACCGCATCATGCGATAACCCTGTTCAAACCCTCGAGAGGACTCGGAACCACATATCCGAATGAAGCCATAAGCGTGCCAGGGTGTGCAACGATTTTGTTGGCCGTCTGCTTCCTTGAAGAGGAAAATTTCAGCCCTGGGTTCTTTTCCGAGCCTTTCGTTTCGCATCCAACAATCGGCTCGTCGTTGTCTCCTCTGTGGTGGAAGCCGCCGAGCCAATTGCCTGGCTGCCAGCTTCCCCTGAATCCGCGAGCGGAGAACTTCCCTCTGCAGCGGGCCCCCCGGGACGGTTTCCCCTGGCTCCATCGACAGGAGGCGCCGTTTTGCCATCAACAGCCACTTTCGGACGGAACAGATCGAGTGAATCGGAGTCCGCAATGACAGGCCGAACCGCTCTGACCGCATCGCGGCGCGCCAAAAGTGTCGCCAGGGATTCGTCGCTCGCGCCCCTTGGCTTGGAATCTCGAAGGCCAAGCAGTCGTCGCAATCTAAGGATCCAGATTCTCCATTCCTCCGCGTCGAGTTGCACCCTGCGCACTCCTACATCCACGGGGAAAAGCACGATGGCCAACTTCAGGAAAAACTCCCAAAGTTCGTTCGATTGGAAGGTCTTTCGTCGATCGTGAGCAAAGGGACCCGCGCCGGGGTCCTGCGGCGACAATTCCTTACCGCCTCCAACCTCCGCCAGCTGTTTCAGATAGCTGCGGTTGGGCTGTGTGTTGGCGAACTCAGGGGAATAATTGACACTGGCCCCCAGAACCACTGCCCCCCGGACCTTCCCGTCCTGGAGCTCCATCAAGTTCACGAGATAACCGCCAAGTTCGCGGGTTGGAAAACGCATCTCATATCGTCCTGGCCCCGTCTGCGCCAGCGGAAGCGTTTGCCTTTGACCGGTGGGACTCAGCACGACCGCCTGCAGGTTCAAGAAATTGCGATAGTTACCCTCGGCATCCAACGCCTCAACACTCACGGAACCTTCTCCGCCCTCGACCGAAATTCGTGATTCAAGGTCTGTGTTGTCCACGCGTCGCAGACTCCACTGGGCCACCTGGGACCAGAACCGCCGGTAATTCGGCCATTGCATCCAATCCGCTGCCCACCGAGCTTTGGCGTCCGACGTGAACGCCACGGCCCGGCCCAGCCCATACTGCCAATGCGCCAATAACGGGTCGCCCTTGTCTGAGACCAAGGGCACTTCGGCTCGGGGCTTCGGATTGGCCGCCACATACCCTCTCAGGATCGGATACTCCGCCGCTGAAATCCCGCGAATCAGCTCGCTTGAAGCAGTCATCTTGGGTTGAAACGGTTCTTCAAAAATTGCTGACTTCAAGACCACTGCCGTTTCCTTGATAAAGACTTGTGGAAGCTGCGCCGGATTTTCCACGTGATAAAACCGTCCCCTGCCCCGGTCCGCGATGTCTCTCATGGTTTCTGGCCCCGCATGCCCCGCGATCAGGATCGTGCTCACGGTGATCCGATCCTTGACGATCTCCTCCATCAGCTCCGGAGGAGGCGGACCGGGGTCGCCATCGCTAAAAACAAGCACGTGGCGAAGGTTCGCCGACGACTTTCTCAACCCTTCATGAGCCATTTTCATGACGTTCTTGAAACTTGGGAGATCCCCTTGGTTCATGCCGGCGATCTGGCGACCGAGATCCTTTCGATCGCCGACTTTTGTCATCGGGAACAACCAGCGATCAAACCCGTCCCACAAAACGACCCCCAGCTCATCTCGAGGCCCAAGAGCATCCAGAACACCCAGCGCCGTCTGCCGGGCAACCTGGTTGCCGTTGTTGAACTCCATCCCGTGCATGATCATCACCATCGCGCCGCTCGGAAGCACTTTCTTGCTGCTCAATTCCATGTCCACAGGAAGCAGGGATTCCAGTGGCGTTCCCCTGTAAGCTCCCGCCGTGTAGCTCTGGTCGCCTCCCACACAAACCAAACCGATGCCAAAGTCCCGCACGGCGCTCTCCAATAATTTCATCAACGTTTCTCCAAGGTCGCCCGCCGAAACATTGCTCAGAAATATGGAGTCGAAGCTCTGTATCTCCGCCAGGTCGGTTGGAAACGCCGAGGGTTGCAGCACCCGCACTTCCAATTTGGAAATGCGCAATGCCTCAACCAACGAAGCGTCTTCGGATGGGCTCGAAGAAACAACGAGAACTCGCGGATCCCCGCGGACGTTCGCAAACGCCGTCGCGCGGTTGTTTTGGGGCACTTTATCATCGCCCACATCAAGCCGCGCGTCGTATTTGTAGAAAGCCGCCTCCGGCAGGGTTTGGGCGAAGGTGAAGAGGTTTTTCCCGGACGTCAGCTCCACCAATTGTTCGCCCAGCAAAGCATCATCACGGTACAATCTCAGCATGCCCTGTGTCTCTCGGTCGGACTCAGCGAACACCTTGACCTCGAAGGTCTGCCCCTTCTTGAGCTGGGACGGCAGTGTAAATTTCTGGATCGAAACATCCCCGGTTCGCGTCACGCCAAGAGGCAACACATCGACGCTCACGCCCAAGGAGCGGGAGGCTTCCACCGCGGCCCGGGCGTCCCCCAGGTTTTCGTTGCCATCCGAAAGAATCACCACCCGGCGTTGGCCGTTTTCAGGAAAAGCCGCCGTGGCAAGGCGGATCGCTGAAGCCATATCTGTTCGCTGGCCTTCCACCACCGCGAACAACTTTTGCACATTCAGCACCGGGCTGACCGTGCGCTCGATGCTGGACTGGGAGCCAAACACAACCACTCCGGCTTGGTCGTTTTTTTCTTTGGTGGCCAAAGACTTTTGCACCCATTCCCTGGCCGCCTCCTGTTGTCCCGAAGGAATGCTGTCAGAACGGTCGAGCAGGAAAAAAACGTTCATGCCCTCCTGCGATTTCAACCACTGGGCGCCCGCGAGCGCCAGCACCATGGAGGTCAGAATCACCAGGCGTATCGCCAACACCAGCCATCGTCTCCATCGTGAAAGCTGCGCGAAAGACCGCATCCAAAGCCAGACGACCCACACGGCGCCGAAAACCAGCACCGCCAGCCACCAGGGTTGAGTGCATTGGAATTGCATCAGCGTCGGCGAACCAGTTTTTGAACTCGATGGTTTCCTGAGTCCGCCACAAAAAGATTCCCCTCCTGATCCAGTGCCAAGCTCCAGGGATTATTGAATCTTCCTGGCTCATCACCTGGCCCTCCCAACACTTCGATGGCAGCCCCAGCTTCGTCGAACACCTGCACTCGGCTGTTCCCGAATTCGCAAACAAACACCCGTCCTTCACGGTCAATTTGAATGTCGTATGGATAGCTCATTTCTCCCAAACCAGCTCCGGCTTTCCCAAATTCCCTCAAAAACACGCCCTCGCGATCGAACACCTGGACGCGATGGTTGCAAGAGTCCGCAACATACACACGATCTTTCGCGTCCACCGCGATGCCCTCCGGTCTGTCAAATTGACCAGGACCCGTGCCGCCTCCCCCCCAGCTTCCGAGGAACTTCTCGCCGGCTCCCTTGAACCGATGCACTCTTTCTCCCTCTCCAAAGTCCGCAATGTAAATCTCCCCGCGCGCGCTGACCGCCGCCGCTCGCGGCTGGGTCAACTGCCCAGGCAACAGACCTTTCTCGCCCCACTGTTTCAGAAGGGAACCGTCGCTTCGGTGGTGGTTGACCCTTGAGTAATGAGGCTCTAAAATCACGATCGCCCCCGACCAGTCCAAGCACATTCCTTTGGGTTTTCCGAGGTCTGTCTGGGGCATCTGCCAATGGGACTCATACTCGCCCTGCCGCGAAAACCGCTGGACACGGCCCGTCATATCCACCACATAGAACCGACCTGCGGAATCCACAGTGACGGATCTCGGCTTATTGAACTGCGAGGCCCCAACGCCTCGTGTTCCGATGACTTGGATTTCGCCGAACAAGGAGCTGCGCAGATTTCCTGCGTTCTCTGGCCCGGGCCCGCCGCAACCCGCCAGCAACAGAAGCCCGAGAATACCCACGCGCCTTGAGAATACCCACAACACCCAAGGCCCCAAGGCCACCCCCAACAAGACGAGACACAACGACAGGACCTGATCGGTATGCCCGTAGTGCAGCAAGTTGAAAATCAGCAGGGACAAAGTCTGAGAGCCAGGGGGAGCGATAATCGAAAGAATCTCCACGTCCCACAGGCTTAGAAGATAGATCGCATACCACCCGGCGGCCAGCTTCCCGGACGCAAGGGGGACCCCAACTCGGCGTAGATAATTCCATCCGCCACCGCCGCACAATCGAAAGTCCTCGAAAAGCTCCCTCCTGGAATCACCAAAACCGACGCTCGCAGCCGTCCAGGCGATGCCTGAGTATCGCAAGGCAAGCCCCACCAACACCACAATCCAACTCCCGTAAATCCAGTCCAGACCAGGTCGATTAAAGAAGGCTATCAAGCCAATGCCGATCGCCACGCCCGGGGTCCAAAAAGCGGCCCATAAAATCCAACCCTGTCTCCAGCGCCACAGCAGGCATCCGCAGGCCAATGCCAGGCTGGCCGCTCCCACTCCCGTCAAAACGGTTCGCCCGATCAGACCTTGATTGGCCACCATGGCGCCCCAAACCCCGGCCCACGTTCCACGCGAACCCAACAGCACTCCCAAGGGCACCAACACAGAAAACCAGACGGCGCACCAAAAGACCGTGCCACACCTCAAAACAAACCGGTGTCCCAACGTTTTCCATAGAACTCGTTGCCACCCGTTCCCGATCAATGCCTCACTTTCAAATCGCGCGGACCTGAACCAACAGGCAACCACGATGAGCACGATCCACTGTGGAACACACTTCAACATCGCAGCTCCAAAATCGAAGGTCGTGTTAAAGTCAATCCACATGGCCGCGGAAAGCGTCCTGGCTTGCAACAGTGCCGGCACCGAGAATTGGTTCATCGCCAGTCCAAACACCAACAGAGCGGCTTGACAGGACGCGCCGCGCGATGCCGGCAACAGAACGTTCCAAGCCAACTCTGCACCCTGAAGCCGGGAGTCGCATTCCAAGATCGACCTATCCAGCCCCGTCCAGGAAAAAGAAAGCAGCAGGGTGGTCAGCGGCCAGTGGACCCAGATCATGACCCACAACAAGCCCGGAGTGGAGAACAGATTCCATCCAAACCAGCGGTGCCATAAGCTGGCGCTCCCGGTGATCTCCATCCACACGTCGACGACCAGGAAGCCCGGGAATGCCGCCCCCACTACCACCAAACCCAGCGCCAAGCGCCTCACCCAACCGTGGGCTCCGGCTATCCATATCGCGCTGAGCCACCCCAAAATGAGACACGCGGCCGCTGTGCACCCGCTGATCCACAAGCTCGTCCAAAGCAATCGCAAGGTCATCTCAAAAACAGCTCCTTCAGCTGGTGAATAACCCTTTCATGGGAACTTAGAAGTTCCTCCCAATCCACGCTTTCCTCCTGCGCCGCTGCAATCTTTTCCTGAAGAGCTCCAGAGGTCTGCAACTTCTGAAGCGCCTCTTTTCGTGTCAGAAACTGACAAAGAATTTCTGCCTCCTCAGGATGCGGGGCGCCGCGCAACACGGCCACAGTGTTTGGAATCACAAAACCCTCACCCTCGAGCGGGACTCCAACCACCGGCGCCCCCGAGCGCCTGATCATCTCCAGGTCATCCGAGTCCGTCAGGGCGACCTCTGCCTCCCCTCGAGCCACCAGTCGCGCCGCCACCGAATTCCCGTCCACCATCTTCGGCTCATTTCCAACAAAGGTTCGGCACCAAACCTCCCAGTTTCGCTCACCCCAGCGTTGATGCAACGCCAAGAAATGCGACGAAGTAGTTCCAAAAACAGGGTAAGAGAACGCGACCTTCCCTCGCCAAGAATGGTTCGTCAGCTCAATCATCCCTCGCGGCCAGCGGGACGGTGCGACGAGGTTCGTGTTGACGGCCAAAACCCTGCGGCGTTCTCCAAACGCCACCCAGGGACGCTCCGATCGCAGCAACCCACGCTGTTCTAACTGTCGCGTGCGGAATTCCTCGTTGTTCCAAAAGACATCGCACCGCGGATTCGAGGCCTCTGCGATTAACCGGTTCACTAACCCCACTGTTTTCACAGCCTCGCTGTCAAACACCGCTCTAACTTTTATGCCTGTTTCTTCCGTAAATTCCTCGAGCAATGGTTGCGCAAAAACCTGGTCCTGCGAGGCGTAGACCACCACCTCCCTCACGGCCTGGCGCCCGCAACCACTCCCCCAAGAAAGAGCCCCCGCCAAGGCAGCTCCTAGCAGGGCTCGCCACATCGTCCTACCGGCTGCTTCAGCAAGAGTTCTACCGCTCGCCTTCACACGCTGCGCCGATGGTAAAACCACCACTCCCACATCAACACCCCCAAGCCTATCGCCGCAATCCACCGCCACGCCTCCAGGTCCGCCCGCTTCGTCGTTGTCGCTCCCACTCCCGCGTGCTTTCCCAGTCGCAGCTCTTCGCGCGGCCAGATGTCGCTCTCCGATGGATCTGCAATATTCAAAGCAAAACGTGCGCTTTGACTTCCCGCCTGGATCTTGTAAACCCCAGATTTCCCCGTGTCCCCAAACGCAATATCTAGGACCCCTGGGTCCATTTTGATCGTGTGCCTCGCTTGATCAGGTAAAGTGACCTCAAACGAGGATAACCCCTCCGCAACAGATAGCTTCAACGGCTCGCCAGTCTTCATTGTCGTTGCAGCAACCCCCTTCGAACCCGAATTCAGCCACTCGATTGCGTTCGATATGAAGATGGGAAAAGAGACTCGGAGCGGCCATGTGCTCTGATATAAATCAAACCCAACCCAAACTACTTTATGGCGCTGAAAATCACCGGCCAACACCAAGGGTGTTCGTGCCGCGTCCACCACGCTCAAGGCCCACGAAGGCGCTTTCACAACCAGCGCCCTGCCGATCTGCACATCTTCCAAAGCCACCGATCGCAACAACGGATGCGTGGGCTTCCAGTCCACGATGCCCCCCACTTCCGCTTCGACGGCGTTGGTAAACCAGCCAGGGCGAGCGGATCGAAATGCCAGGAGATTCACCCCCGGCCAGACAGCGGGAGCCACTCCGTCCAATACCACCACATCAGCTTCAGGGTTGCCCACCCCCAGGTTGGATGCGATTCCCAAGCGCACGTCCGGAATAGCTCTCAATGCCTTTTCCAGAAACCCATTCCCCGGGGATACGAGCAGCACCCGAACCGGATGCGGAAGATGGCTCACCACAGAGGCGGCATTGTACACGAGCAGATCATCGACGTGATCCAGCTTGACGCTGAAAACAGCTTCTGCGGCGTCCTGCTGCGCCGTGAA
>CANLCA010000131.1 GCA_947487925.1 Verrucomicrobiales bacterium
GGCGGAAGTTGCTCGTCTTTGCGGAATCGAGGACAGTGGATATCGCCTTGTCATCAACAATGGGAGAGATGCGGGAGAGTCCGTCGCCCATCTCCACTGCCACATTCTCGGGGGGCGCCCCTTGCTCTGGCCGCCGGGCTAAGAATCAAAAGATTAAGAAAACGCTTGTGAAACATTTCACGATGCGGCACTTTTTCTGCCGTTTCGTGCCGTGATCCGGGTTCGGGCTTTGCTTTTGCGTGGGGTCGTCGTGTCGGCTTTCGACCAAAAATATCAATGCAGTCCCTGAGAATTTTAATATTGGCTTTGGCCTTTTTCGGGTTCGCACCCGAGGAGGGTTGTCTGTCTGTTTCGGCTGCTGAACTCGAAACTCCGGCTGGGATTTCCGAGCACGCTACCGCCGTGGCCACGGGAGTCGCACATGTGGAGGAGCATAGCGGGATACTGCCCAAAGCCTCTCTGCTATTGGACACCAAGTACTTCAAAATCAACAATTCGATGGCGATCACTTGGACCGTCGCGTTGGGGTTGATCCTGCTGGCGAGAATGGCCACTGCGAATATGAAGGATGTTCCCTCGGGGCTCCAGAATTTTTGGGAGTGGATCGTCGAAAGTTTGTACACCTTCTTGAAGGACATCGTGGGCGCTGAGCTTGTCAGGAAGACATTCTGGTTCTCAGCGACGATTTTTATTTTTATTCTGTTCACGAACTGGTTTGGGTTGATTCCTGGCGTTGGCAGCATCGGCTGGGGTGTTCCTGATGCGTCGGGCCATTTGCATCATATTTCCACCCCGATCCTCCGCGGAGGCAATGCCGACCTGAACATGACTTCGGCGATGGCGCTCACGTTTTTTGCCTGTTGGTTCGGATGGTCCATTCAGGCCAACGGAGTGGGTGGGTTCATAAAGCATATCTTTGGCTACCCCGGAGATGCGACAGGGATCGCCAAACTTTTGTTGAGTTTGGTGTTTGTCGCGGTGGGGCTTTTGGAGCTTTTTTCCATCGCGTTTAGGCCGGTGTCACTTTCATTTCGTCTTTTTGGAAACATTTTTGCGGGTGAGAATCTTCTTGAGGCGATGGCGATGCTGGGAGGGACTTATTTCGGCTGGCTGCTTCCCCTTCCCTTTTACTTCATGGAGTTAATCGTCGGCTTTGTTCAGGCGCTTGTTTTCATGTTGCTCACGGCCATTTTCACCGCCTTGATGTGCCAGCATAGCGAGGAACACGAGTCGGGAGGCCACAAACAAGGGCACGAAGAAGGGCATGGAGCCAAGGCAGCGTCGCATTAGCATTTAGGATTTCGTCCGTCAGACGGTGGCAAGACTGCCGGGGCGGGCGACAACACAGAAAGGTAAAGCACATGTTGTTCGCAACAATGACAGGAAACATCCACATCGGTTTGGCGGCTCTCGGTTCCGCCCTCGGCGTGGGGTTCATCGGCATGAAGGCGTCAGAAGCGGTCGGGCGGAATCCCGGCGCGGCAGGCAAGATCCTCACCCAGGCCATCATCAGTTCGGCCCTGGCGGAAGGGATTGTGTTTTTTGCCATCTATCTGGCGAAGGGCCAATAGTCGCCTGCCCCGAAAGCGCGTGACGCGATCGGGGCTCAATTTTAGAAATCGCTCGTATGAAAACTTGGTTGATTCTCGCCGCGGCAGCACCGGGAGCCGAACAGGGTGTGGTCGCCCAGATCAAAGAAACCTTTGGCTGGAATGCGCCGCTCTTTTTCTCGCAAGTCATTAGTTTTGCGGTCGTCGCCTTCCTGCTCAACAAGTTCGCATACAAGCCGATTTTGACGCTTCTGGAAGAGAGGCGCCTGCGCATCCAGGAGAGTCTTGCGAATGCGGACAAAATCAAGGCCGAGTTGGCCCGCACGGAAGCCGCTCGTCTCGAAGTGATGAACCTGGCGAATGTTCAGGCCACCAAATTGATCGAGGAAGCCCGCGCTGCCGCGGCGAGGGTTCAGGAGGTGGAAACCCAGAAAGCTATCGCGGCCGCGGAACAAATCATAGCCAAGGCGCGGCAAGCCGCCGCCGCCGACCACGCGCGAATGCTTTCTGAATTACGTCGGGAGGTCGGCCGTTTGGTGGTGGCCACCAGCGCCAAGGTGACAGGGAAGATTTTGACCCCCGAAGACCATCAGAGGTTGAATGACGAGACCAGTCGACAGCTGGCTGCCTGACCCGGCCGAGTTGGATGTGTCGGCCATAATCCCAGACATGGTTGAATGAAAATTTCGAAACAGTGCCGACGCGATGCGAAACGCCTCTTTCGCAGCTGCCAGGTTGGTGGTGTGACCGATGATCAGCGGGTTCGCTTGGTGGTTCAAAGCGTGCTGAACACCAAACCTCGCGGTTTTGTAGGCAGCCTCGAGCATTTTAGGCGCCTCTTGAAACTGGACGTGGACCGGCGCACGGCGGTGGTGCAGAGTTCGATTCCTTTGAGCATCGCAGGTCAGGAAGGGGTTCGGGGAGTGTTGACCGCCCGCTACGGGGCAGGTCTTTACTTGTCATTTGTGGTCAACCCCGGTCTCATCGGCGGGTTGCGTGTTCAAGTTGGAAGCGACGTCTATGATGGCTCCGTCTTGGCCCGGCTCAACAGTTTGGCGGAAAGTTTTTAAATTAGCGGATCAGGGATGAACCGCCCCTGGTGGCGAAGGAATCCGTTAAGCAGTTTCTAGCGGTATCGGTAATGATGGTATTATGAGCACCTTACTTGAAGAAATCGAAGCGCAGATCTCGGGCGTGAAGGCCTCCGTCAACCGCCAGAATGTGGGCGTCGTCCGGGAGATCAGTGACGGCGTCGCCAAAGTCGAGGGCCTGACCGACGCCATGGCGAACGAGATGCTGGACTTTGGGAATGGGATCATCGGCCTCGCGTTGAACCTCGAGGAGACCGAGGTCGGCGTGGTGGTTCTGGGTGATTACCTTTCGATTAAGGAAGGAACCGAGGTTCGTACGACCGGCAAGCTCCTCTCAGTGCCTGTCGGCAAAGGCTTGTTGGGGCGCGTCGTCGACACATTGGGGCGTCCGCTCGATGGCAAGGGCCCGATCAAGAGCGATACCTTCTATCCCGTGGAGAAGATCGCCCCGGGGATCATCAAGCGCAAATCGGTGAGCCAGCCTCTGCAAACAGGAATCATGGCGATCGACGCCATGATCCCCGTTGGACGCGGCCAGCGCGAGTTGATCATCGGCGACCGCTCAACCGGCAAGACGACGATTGGGGTCGATACGATGATCAACCAGGCCCGCATGAACAAGGTCGGGCGGGCGAGTGGTGAGAAGGACTTTCGTCCGGTTTATAACATCTATGTCGCTGTTGGGCAAAAGCAGTCCAACGTGGCACGAGTGATCGCGGAGTTGGAGAAGACGGGGGCAATGGAGGACACGATCGTGGTCGCCGCCGCCGCTTCGGATTCCGCCGCCAATCAGTATCTGGCGCCTTTTGCGGGTGCGGCGATGGGGGAATGGTTCATGGACAATGGCATGGACGCGCTTATCATTTTCGATGATCTTTCCAAACAGGCTGTGGCGTACCGCCAAGTATCGCTGATTCTGAAACGCCCATCAGGCCGCGAGGCCTATCCCGGCGACGTGTTTTATTTGCACAGCCGACTGCTGGAGCGCAGCGCCCGCGTGAGTGAGAAGAATGGCAACGGATCCTTGACGGCCCTTCCTATCATCGAAACACAGGCCGGTGACGTGTCGGCCTACATCCCTACGAATGTCATCTCCATCACGGACGGACAGATTTATTTGGAAACCGACCTCTTTTATCAAGGCATTCGCCCCGCTATTTCCGTTGGTTTGTCCGTGTCCCGGGTCGGGTCCGCGGCGCAGATCAAGGCGATGAAGCAGGTTGCCGGGCGGATCAAACTCGACCTGGCGCAGTATCGCGAACTGGCTGCTTTTGCGCAATTTGGTTCCGATCTCGACGCGAAGACCCAAGCCACTTTGGAGCGGGGAAAACGCATCGTGGAGTTGTTCAAGCAGATTCAATACAACCCGATTGCGGTGGAAATGCAGGCGGCCGTTCTGTGGGCCATGCAAAACAATTTCCTGGATGATGTGGCGGTCGAGAAAGTGAAGGATTGGCAGATCAAGTTTGGGGAGTACCTCGCCACGCGGAAGACCGCGTTGTTGGAGAAAATTCGCACTGAAAAAGCCGTGAGTGATTCCATCGCGGCGGAACTAAAAGCTTCGGTGACTGATTTCAAGCAGACCTATCGGTGAGAAATGAGCTAAGCCGCATACATTAGAGTTCGAGACTCGCACCCGGAAAACAGCCACAATGCCCAGTACGCGCGACATTCGCCGACGGATCAAGTCGATCAAGAACACGGCGCAGATTACGAAGGCGATGCAGATGGTCGCCTCGTCCAAAATGCGCAAGGCGCAGATTGCGGCGCTGGCGGGGCGTCCCTATGCGACCCTGATGAACGACGTGCTGGCGGCGGTGGCGGGGAACGTGGGGGATTTTTCACATCCCTTGATGGAGTTGCGCCCGGTGAAGAAAACGGCCGTCGTTTTGATCACCACGGACAAGGGGCTATGCGGCGCGCTGAATTCGAATCTTTTACGGGAGGCGGGAAAATTTGACAAGGACACCACGGTATATGTTTGCGCGGGCCGGAAGGGGGCCCAATTTGTTTCCCGTGTGAAGAGGAATCTCGGCGCCGAGTTCACCTACAAAGATTCGCCGCTGTTCGCAGAGGCGCGGGCGATCTCGAGGTTTGTCCAGAAGTTGTTCCTGGACGGAGAAGTTGATAGCGTGGAGGTTATTTACACCAATTTTATCAACACGCTCGTCCAGAAGCCCGAGGTCCGCCGGTTGCTCCCCATCCGGGAAATCGAAGGGGTTGAGGCAGGAGTGTCGGGAGAAGGCGGCGGGAAGGTGCTCAAGAGGACGGATGTGGAGTATCTTTTTGAGCCCGATGCCGGCGCAGTCCTGGGAAACATGCTCCCGCATTATCTGAATTTTCTGGTGTATCAGTTCTTGTTGGAAGCCAAGGCGTCCGAACACAGCGCGCGAATGGTCGCGATGAAGAACGCCACCGACAACGCCAAGCAGATTATCAAGGATCTCACTCTGGAGTATAACAAACTCCGCCAGGCCAACATCACAAAGGAACTTTTGGAAATCACCACCGCCCAAATGGCGATGGGTTAATTTACGTCCATGAACAAAGGAAAAATCGTCCAAATCATCGGTCCTGTGGTGGATGCGGAGTTCACCGATCTGTTGCCGGCCATTTACAACGCACTCACCCTCGAGTTCGACGCGCCCGGCATCGGGAAGACTCGGCTCACGCTCGAGGTTCAGCAGCATCTGGGTGACAATTGGGTTCGCGCCGTCGCCATGAGCTCCACTGAAGGGCTCAAACGCGGCATGGAACTGGTTGATTCAGGCAAGCCAATCGCCATGCCTGTGGGAATTGGGGTCATGGGCCGTGTTTTCAATGTCACAGGGGATCCGGTGGATGAACAAGGGCCGGTGAAGGCCGACAAATTCTACCCGATCCATCGCATGGCGCCGCCGCTCGTGGACCAGTCGACTTCGCCCCAGATTCTCACCACGGGCATCAAAGTCATCGATCTGATCTGTCCCTTCTTGAAGGGCGGCAAGGTCGGAGCGTTCGGCGGTGCAGGGGTTGGCAAAACCGTGGTCATCATGGAGTTGATCAACAACATCGCCAAGCTGCACGGTGGCATATCCATGTTTGCGGGGGTTGGCGAGCGGACGCGCGAAGGAAACGATCTCTATAACGAAATGATCGAGGCCGGTGTGATCAAGGTGGAGCAGGATGAAAAGGGACACCCGAAGAAAGGTCCTAACGGCCTTCCCATCATCAAGGAAGGCTCGAAAATCGGCTTGGTTTTCGGCCAAATGAACGAGCCTCCCGGCGCCCGTTTGCGCGTGGCCCTGTCCGCACTCGCCGTGACAGAATACTTCCGCGACGAGCACAACCAGGACGTGCTGTTGTTCGTGGACAACGTGTTCCGGTTTTCCCAGGCAGGATCCGAGGTCTCCGCCTTGCTGGGACGCACGCCTAGCGCTGTCGGATATCAACCCACTCTGGCAGCTGAAATGGGTAATTTGCAGGAGCGAATCACTTCCACGAAGAAAGGTTCGATCACATCTTTCCAGGCCGTCTACGTACCCGCCGACGATTTGACCGATCCGGCCCCGGCCACCACATTTGCCCACTTGGATGCAACGATCGTTCTGGAACGTTCGATCGCCGAGCTGGGCATCTATCCTGCCGTCGATCCTCTGGCTTCCACTTCCCGGGCTCTTTCACCAGATATCGTTGGCGAGGAACATTATCAGGTTGCGCGCGGTGTTCAGAAGGTGCTCCAACGATACAAAGATCTCCAGGATATTGTCGCCATCCTGGGGATGGATGAACTGTCACCAGAAGACAAGCTGACCGTTTATCGCGCCCGAAAGATTCAGAAATTTCTGAGCCAACCTTTCTCGGTGGCTGACGTGTTCACGGGTCGTCCGGGCAAGCAGGTGCCGGTTGCGGATACCGTCCGAGGCTTCAAGGAGATCCTCGAGGGCAAACACGATGATGTGGGCGAGAACAACTTCTATCTGAAGGGTGGAATCGACGAGATCAAGGAGTGACTCTCGACTTTCGTTGTGGGGCTGACAACGGCTTTCATTTCCCTGAAAACACATGGCAACTCTGAAACTTGAAATCGTCACTCCGGAGGCAAAGATCTATTCGGAGGATGTGGACATGGTGACGCTCCCGTGCGTCGAGGGGGAGATGGGGGTATATCCCATGCACGTTCCATTGATGACCCAAGTTTCATCAGGTGAAGTGACGGCTCGCAAAGGTGGTACCGATTATCACTTGGCAGTTGGGGAAGGCTTTGTCGAAATCACAGCGGACCGTGTAGCGATCATGACGGACATGGCGATCAAATCTGACGACATCGATGAGGCTAAGGCTGAGGAGGCTCGCAAGAGAGCCGAGGTACGATTGCAGGAAAAGCTCAGCGACGAAGAGGCCGCCTCCGTGACGGCCGCTCTGGCACATTCACTGGCTCAGCTCCACGTGAAACGGCGAAATCGCCGATGATTCTGAACGAACGGTTGAGCCTGGAAAGGGAAGTTGAACCGCAGATGGACACGGATGGACGCGGATTCAAAAGGACTTCCGAATCCAAGGGCGCTCACGGTGACGGTGAAATATCGGGAATTTGTTCTTATCCGCGTGCATCAGCGTTGATCCGCGGTTTCTTCCTTTGAACCTTAAGACGGCAGTTGCCCTTGGCAAATCTTCGTAAGATCCTGGCGATAA
>CANLCA010000132.1 GCA_947487925.1 Verrucomicrobiales bacterium
ACTTCTATTCGCGCATCAAAACAGTTTATCTGGATTATTCCGTATGAAGCTTTGTCGATTTGCCCTCGGAACAGAAACGCGGGCACGGGTTGGGTTGGTCGATGAAAGCTCGGGAGGGCGGATTGTGGATCTGAGCGCCGAAGGCATCGATTCCTTGACCGCGCTGATGGAATTTGAGGGTTTGACCGAGGAATTGGGACGCCTGTCCGGGCTGGGCTTACCGTGCTTTGATCCGGTAGCAGTCCAACTGTTGGCCCCTGTGGAGCAGCAGGAGGTATGGGCGGCAGGAGTGACCTATTTACGCAGCAAGAAGGCTCGGATGGAGGAGTCGGACTTCAGCGCGACGGCCTACGATCGAGTTTATGAGGCGGAGCGACCCGAAATTTTCTTCAAATCGATGCCTCAGAAAGTGGTGCCTCCGGGTGGAGGTGTGGGGATCAGGAGAGACGCCCGGTGGAACGTGCCCGAGCCGGAGCTGGTTCTAGTGTGCAATTCGCGCGGGCACATCGCGGGATTCAGCATCGGCAACGATATGAGCTCAAGGGATATCGAGGGGGAAAACCTATTGTATTTGCCCCAAGCGAAGATCTACGATCGCTCCTGCGCGATGGGACCGTTTGTGGTGGTGGGAGTCTCCGAAGCCACGGCTCGGGAGTGGACAATTTCGAGTGGCATCACCCGGGATGGCGTGGTCGTTTTTGAGGGCGAGACTTCTGTGGGTCAACTCAAGCGCTCGTTTGAGGATCTGGCTTCTTTCTTGTTCCGCTCCCAGACATTTCCTAATGGAGCATGCCTGTTGACCGGGACAGGAATCGTGCCCCCAGACACCTTCACCTTGCAGCCAGGAGACGAGGTGACCATTAGAGTTTCGGGGATTGGCACCTTGCAAAACAGTGTGGTAGTGGTTTGAGTAAAGGCGATTCCAACCGTCGGGCCCTGGGCCGAAGAGCTCGGATTCAGGACGCGTAAATTTTTTGCAAGAACGCGCCGGGTGTTTTTCCCGGGGAGTGCGTTCGCGGCTGATGAATCCATACGAATTCTAATTGAGCGCTATGAAATGTAAAACCTTGCTCTCACCTGTTATCTTAGCGAAGCGATCTCTCCTTGCCGCGCTATTCGCCGTGGGGTTTCTCGCGAGCAGCGAGAGGACTCCCGCGGGATCCCCTGGGCTGAGAGCCGCGGGGGATTCGATTCTTCCCGACGACTTCCTGAAGCACATCCGAGTTCTCGCATCCGATGAGTTCGAGGGTCGTGCGCCGGGCGGCGCGGGGGAGGAGAAGACCGTGGGCTATCTGGTGGAACAATTGAAACGATTGGGGCTCAACCCAGGCAATCCCGATGGTACTTTCATCCAGAAAGTGCCCATGATTGGCTCCACGGCCTCGACGGAATGTTCCTTCTCGAAAGATGGCGTGTCGGAGGCCTTGCAGACGCCTCAAGATTTTGTGGCCTGGTCACCACGATTTGACCCCAGCATCGATGTCGAAAACAGCGATCTAGTTTTTGTAGGCTATGGCGTCGTGGCCCCTGAATATGGGTGGGACGATTACAAGGGAGTTGACGTGCGCGGCAAGACTTTGGTGATGCTGGTGAATGATCCTGCCGTCATGGATGCCCAGGATCCTGCGAAATGGGACGATAAAATGTTCAAGGGCAAGGCGATGACCTATTATGGGAGGTGGACTTACAAATTTGAGATCGCAGCTGAAAAAGGGGCGGCAGCCGCGATTGTCATCCATGAAACGGGGCCTGCGGGGTATCCCTATTTTGTGGTGGTAAACAGTTGGGGCCGGGAGAACTTCGGCTTGAAACCGACGGCCGGCGGGAAGCCTCCCGTTTCGGTCGCATCCTGGATTTCAAACGAGCGGGCAAGAAAACTTTTTACAGACTCCGGCAGGGATTTTGAGGCGATGAAGAAGGCGGCGGTTCGAACTGATTTTCGCCCTGTGAATCTGGGGCTGAAGTCGAGCTTCAAAGTAAGGAGCACGTTGCGTGAAGTGGAATCAAGAAACGTTCTTGGGATGCTCGAGGGCTCGGATCCCAAACTCAAGCGAGAGTACGTCGTGCTGACAGCGCACTGGGATCACCTGGGAAAGAACGAGAAGCTGGAAGGGGACAAGATCTTCAACGGCGCCGTGGACAACGCCTCGGGCACGGCGGCGCTGTTGGAGCTGGCTGAGGCTTTCGGGTTGGCGACGCCCAAGGCCAAGCGCTCCGTGTTGTTCCTCTTGGTGACGGGAGAAGAGCAAGGGCTGTTAGGGGCAAAATACTACGCCGAAAACCCCCTTTATCCGCTCGAAAACACCGTTGCCAACTTGAACATTGACGGTGTGAATCAATGGGGCAGGACGGGAGACATCATCATCATCGGGCGCGGCAGTTCGACGCTCGAAGATTTGTTGGAGACGGCGGCAAAGGGCCAGGGGCGGGTTGTCAAATCTGATGCAGAGCCTGAAAAGGGATTTTACTATCGCTCGGATCATTTCGAATTCGCAAAGGTTGGGGTGCCGGCGCTGTATTTGGATGAGGGCACGGACTACTTGGGACAAAGTGCGGAATTCGGGATCAAAAAGCGCAAGGAATACACCGAGAAAGATTATCACAAAGTGTCGGACGAAGTGAAATCGGACTGGGACTTCAGAGGAGCCGTTGAAGATATGAAACTGCTGATGGAAGTCCTGTATGCGACCTCCAACCTGCCGACGTATCCTGAATGGAAGACCGGATCCGAGTTTAAGGCGCGCCGGGAGCAACTCCTTCGAAAGAAGCGTTGAGCTCCGATGCAGGGAGAGAGACGGCGAGAAAGTGACATTCTTGCGGGGGCCCCGTTTCAGCCACCCAAAGTTTGTGCCCCTGGCGAGATCGACGCGACGATGATGGAAACATACCCTGCCCTGCTGTGTTTGTTGGATCCTCTCACCACCAGTGTGGGCCAATCCCAACGGCTTCACTTGAACTCGGGGAGCCTGAAGCTTTTCCCATCGGGCCACCGATTTTTACACTGGCATCAGTTGATCTTAGACGGGGTGTTGTGTATTTTCTCGCGACTTGATTGAGATCGCGATTGTATAGCACCAGACATGAATAACGAAACGGACACTTTGGGGACCACAAAAAACACCGGAGCAAATCCTGAAGGGGAGACCTCTGGGCAGTCTCCCTACGCCGCAGGCTCCCAAGCATCGAAGCCAATCTCCTTACTGACGGAGGCGGATATCATCGAGCTGATCGCAAAGGCCGCGAAGGCGGAGGAGCATTGGGATCGACTGTTAAGGATGTCTGCTGAGTTCGATAATTTTAAGAAACGCGCAGCGCGTGACCGGCAGGATGCCATTCGTTACGCAAACGAATCGTTGCTTGAGAAGCTGATCCCCGCACTCGACAACTTCGAGATGGCTTTGGCGGCGGCGCAGAGTTCGGAGGGAACAACAAACGATGCGATCAAGACCGGGGTGAACATGGTGTACCAGCATTTGAAGTCGGTCATGGCGGATGCGGGTCTCGAGACCCTGGATGCCTCGCAGGGGACGTTCGATCCCAACTGGCAGGAGGCGGTATCGCAGGTGGAGACGCAAGACATGCCTGAGGGACAAGTCGTGCAGCAGTTGCGCAAGGGTTACCGTTTGAGGGACCGTTTGTTGAGGCCTTCAAAGGTTATCGTATCCAAGAAATCGGCGTCGTGAGCACTGATCACCAACCCATTCAAATTAGAATTGCGGACCAGCCCGGCGCGGCGTCGTGATTCCTTTTCATGCGAATCCTCGAGATCGCCACTGGGATTCATATCCGCTGGTTGATGGACGAATCCGCTGAGTTTTAAGTATGCCGAAACGAGATTATTACGAGGTGTTGGGACTATCCAAGAAGGCCACCGATGAGGAGATCA
The DNA here is from genome assembly GCA_947487925.1 of Verrucomicrobiales bacterium. Classification (GTDB taxonomy): domain Bacteria; phylum Verrucomicrobiota; class Verrucomicrobiia; order Limisphaerales; family F1-80-MAGS106; genus F1-80-MAGS106. The sequence continues at coordinate 3,887 of CANLCA010000132.1, forward strand.
AGAAGGCCTACCGCAAGTTGGCGGTCAAGTTCCACCCAGACAAGAACCCTGGTGACAGGGCTGCCGAGGAGAGTTTCAAGGAGCTTGGAGAAGCCTACGAGGTGGTGAGCGACCCACAGAAACGGGCTGCTTATGATCTGCATGGGCATGCCGCGTTTGACGCCCGGTCCCGAGGGGCCGCGGCGGGAGGCCGCGCGGCCGGAGGATTCCACGATCCGTTCGAGATTTTCCGCGAAGTCTTCAGCAGCGGCGGCGGGAGCGGAAGCGGGATTTTCGGAGACTTGTTCGGGGAACGTGCTGACCCTACTGGACCTCAGCGTGGTTCCGACCTGCGCTACGATCTGGAGATTTCCTTCAAGGAGGCGGTTCTCGGGTGCGAGCGAGAGATCTCACTGTTCAAACCCGAAAACTGCGATGGGTGCCGCGGAACGGGGGCCGCGCCGGGCTCGTCCACGAAGCCCTGTACCACGTGCGGTGGCCGTGGTCAGGTGGTGAGTTCACGGGGAATTTTTTCCATCGCGCAGCCCTGTAGTCGATGCGATGGCGCGGGACGCGTGATAGAAAAGCCTTGCCCTCAATGCCGCGGAGGGGGACGGGTGGAGAAAACCTCCAAGATCAAACTCAAGATTCCACCGGGGGTGGACACCGGGGCTCGGCTGCGCTCCTCGGGAAATGGCGAAGCAGGTTTGCGAGGAGGACCCGGGGGCGATCTCTACGTGGTCCTGCATGTGAAAGAGCATGAGTTATTCCGCCGTGACGCGGATGATCTGATTTGCGAGCTGCCGGCCAGTTTTGTGCAAATGGCTCTCGGCGCGGAGATCGAGGTACCCACGCTCACGGGGTCCGCTAACATCAAGGTCCCCTCAGGCACGCATAACGGCACGGTATTTCGGCTGAAAGGAAAAGGGGTACGCAACGTCCAGGGGTATGGCGTCGGCGATCTTTTAGTCAAGGTGGTTGTGGAAGTGCCCACTCATCTCAACGGAGCGCAGCGGTCGAAGCTCCAGGAGTTCGCCGAGTTGTGCGATGCCAATGTGAACCCTCACCACAAAGGGTTTTTTGACAAAGCTAAGGATTTTTTCAAGTGAAGGAGCCCCATGCATCGGTTTTATGTTCCCCGCAAATGGGGGAGTGGCGAATGCGTCGGCCTTGATGCGCAGGAGTCCCACCACGCGCTCCGCGTTTTAAGGCTTCGCGCCGGGGATCCTGTGCAACTGCTGAACGGGGACGGGGATCTGGCCGAAGCGGTCCTCGACGCTCCTGATGGGCGCCGGGTGAGCGCCCTCGTCAACCGTGTCTTGACTCGTCCCCAATCCGCCCTGGAGATCAGCCTGGTGGTGGGTCTGCCCAAGCCCAAGGCCATGGATCTCATCATCCAAAAGAGCACGGAACTGGGCGTGAGCCGCGTTCTGATCGTGCCCTGCGAAAGAAGCGTGTCGCGGCTGGACGCCGAGGAGCGGTCTGAAAAAAAACGGAAATGGCGAGTGGCATCAATCGAGGCCCTGAAACAATGCGCCGGTTTCTGGTTGCCACAGATTGAGGTCTTTCCACGGATGCTAGATTGTCTGGAAAGACCGGAACCAGCCGATGCTCGATGGGTTGGGGCGTTGGTGGGCGACCGAAAACACCCACGAGAATACATCGACTCGCTGGTCCGAGAAACGGGCCAATTTCCGAAGAGCATTGAGGTTTGGATCGGACCGGAGGGGGATTTTTCCAAGGAAGAGATGGACCTTTTGCTATCGCGCGGAGCCTGTCCCGTTTCGTTGGGAGACACCACGCTTCGTTCCGAAACTGCGGCGCTTTACTGTGCGTGTCTGCTCCGTTATGAGGCGGCGACCCGCACCGTTGTCGCCTGATGCCGTCTTGGCAGCCTGGACAAAGCAAAAACTGCGACCGTGACGGTCAAGCACGTCCATGCGAAGAGGTCTCCATGCCGGGTGTAAAAGGAGAGTCTCCGCTTGCCATCCCCTCCGAGCAAGGGCACTCGGGCTGTCTTGATCCCCGCGCCGTAAACGTCGGTGGAGCTTCCAAAGTAAGCCTCATGGATTCGGCCCAGCCGGTCGATCCAGCATGTCAGGCCGTTGTTCGTGCATCGAATGATAGGAAGTTGATTCTCAACCGCCCGGAACACCGAACAAACCGCGTGCTGCCATTGCGCCGCCCCCTCTCCAAACCACCCGTCGTTTGTGAGGTTCAGCAAGAAATCGGTCCGGTCGTCAACGGCCTCCCGCGCACCGTGTGGAAAGGCGTCTTCGAAACAAATCAAGACGCCTGCCCGGGCTCGCGGTTCACGGATGTCAAACCACACCGGACGGGTTCCGGCCTCAAACCCTCCATCGATTGGAGTCACGAATTTCAAAAAAGGGAGCCAGCGACTCAGCGGCACGTATTCCCCGAAAATGACGAGTTTCCGCTTTCGATAGGTAGCCTGGATGTCCCCCTGGGGATCCAGCAGAAAGGCGCTGTTGTAGTACTTGGCGTCGTTGGGATCGGTTGTTTGGGTGTTAGGTTCGGCGTCGTCGGCACCGAGAATCATGGAGGTTCTGGAACCTTTCAACAGCTGGCTGATCGCGCCGACCGTCGCGGACTCAAACCGTAGCAAGCCAGGGGTGGCGGCTTCGGGCCAGATCAACAGGTCCGGCTTGGAGGCCATCGCCAAAGTAGACAGGTCGATCAGTGTTGCAAAACGGTTGGTGCTTTCACGAGGGTCGAAGAGGAGTGTCTGCGGAATGCTGGGCTGGACGAGGGCCACTCGGATCGCTGCGCCCGGGGTGGCCTCGCGAAACATGGCTGAAAAGCCGAACACGAAACAACAAACCAATCCAAGCAGCGGCAGCGCCATTTCGGCCACCGGGGTCCAGGGTCGGTTGAAGCCGAGGTTAGTTTCCGGTTGCAGAGCGGAGGGGGGGCGCGTGGTCATTCTGAAAACCGTCGAGCCTGCGCAGAGTATTCCGAGGGAGAACCAGACGATTTGGAACGAGACGCCGTAGACACCGGTGGCCGAGGAGATCTGAATGAGCGGCAGGAGTTGGTATTGGGAGTGCCCTAGGAGGTTCCATGGAAACCCCGTCAAAAGGTGGGCCATCGCGAATTCCGAAGCGACCCAGGCAGCCGCACAAAAAACGCCCCACACAACTCGTTGGTGCCAGGCGGATCGGGCCAAGTCAAGCCAGGCGCGAAGGTCTAGAAGACGTCCTGGATCCGGGCTTTCAGGGGCCGGTGGCGAAGGATTGGACGGGGACTGGATCGCGTCGACCTGAGGAGCCGTATGCCAGCAGAGGCAGCACCAGGCGGCAGGGAACAAGGCGAGGTACGCGCCGAGGACCAACCAACCCGCGATCGCGCCGGCCGGAAACGGAATGAACAAAAGCCAG
>CANLCA010000133.1 GCA_947487925.1 Verrucomicrobiales bacterium
CAGATTGGCTGGATTGAGTGTGGTCAGTCCTGATCCATTGCCCGTGAATGTGCCGGTCGTGATTTTGGACGCGTCGAGGTTGGGAATCTGCGAAGGAGAAAAGGAACCCGTGGTGATTTGACTGGCATCCAGACTTGGGAGTTGAGTTGCCGCGAGCGCACCGGTGATGTTGATCGCAGCAACCGAACTTGCGGTGACCGCGGTGGTAGCGGTCGTTGCATTCCCATCAATGTTGATCGTTGCGGTCCCGGCTGACAGGTTGGCTGGATTGAGTGTGGTCAGTCCTGATCCATTGCCCGTGAATGTGCCGGTCGTGATTTTGGACGCGTCGAGGTTGGGAATCTGCGAAGGAGAAAAGGAGCCCGTGGTGATTTGGCTGGCATCCAGACTTGGGAGTTGAGTTGCCGCGAGCGTACCGGTGATGTTGATCGCAGCAACCGAACTTGCGATGACCGCGGTGGTAGCGGTCGTTGCATTCCCATCAATGTTGATTGTTGCAGTCCCGGCTGACAAGTTGGCTGGATTGAGTGCGGTCAGTCCTGATCCATTGCCGACCAGAACATTCGCTTCATTGATCATGTGCTTGGCTCCACTGACGATTTGGTCTGCATCGAGCAGAGAAACATTGGCGGTAAGCAATGTGTCCGCGATGACCCCAGTCAGATTCGAAGCGGGAATTTCCCGCAGGCCGGCTGCGCTTCCATTGAACAGCGGGGCCGTCAAAGCCCCAGTGAACGTGGGCGCGGTGTTCAAGCGGGCGATGTTCGGACTTAACCTGGCATCGCTGATCGTGCCAACCGTCACGGCATTGCCGTCCAACCCTTGCAGTCCGGCTCCATTCCCAAGAAACACCCCACTGAAAGTTTCCCCAGCCACGGTGACCACTGATTCAGCAAATTGCGAGGCCCCCTGGCCCGTGCGCACGGTCAGGTGATAAGTCCCAGGTTGCGTTGAAATAGTATCCGGTAGTTGAACTTCAATGGCCTGGTTCGCAGCGTCAAACCCCAGCCCTGTTAGCGCGATCTCTCCCCTGTCTGGCACAAAGAGGGTAATCAGCGCGCTAAACGGTTTTTTGCTTTTTGGATCTGAGAAATTTCTTCCTGAGATCACCATGGTTTTTGATACGAGATTGGGTTCAGCGCCAATGATAGCAATTTTCTGTTTCGATGCTTCGTCTTCTCCGACGGTTTGGAGTGCGCCTAAAACGCAAAGTGTCGATGCCAATAGGATCAAAGAGGTTTTCATAGTCTCATGAGGTTCACTAGCCACAGTGCTTGATGCGGCCAGCGACGACTAGTCACGCATATGCGGGAGGCCCGTTTTGGTGGGAAACACCGAAGACCGTCCGCTTGTCAGCCAATCCCCAGCGGCAGCCTAACGGATCAGGCGTTCACCGACCGCCTTGGCTACAGCACTCGAACGGGAGTTCACATGGAGTTTGGCGTAAATACTGCGCAGATGAGTATCCACAGTATGAAAGCTGATTTGCAGTTCGGAGGCGACCTGCTTCTTCAGCAGCCCTTTGATCATCATGTCCAGGACGCTCAGTTCCCGTGGAGTCAGGCCATAATCGGGGCCAGTTGGTGGCATGGATTGAAAAAATCGCAGAACAGACTGAGCCACCGACGGGGACATGGGCGCTCCACCGGCCAGCACCTCGCGCACCGCGGCAATGATCCCCTCCTGCGTGCAAGACTTCAGCAGATAGCCCGAGGCCCCAGCCCGCAATGCGGAGAAAATGCGCTGTGTGTCGTCAAAAGAAGTCAACAAGACCACCTGCATTTGAGGGGCTGAGATTCTGATCCGCTGGATGCCCTCCAACCCGGTCATGCCGGGGAGTCCAATATCCAACAGCATGAGCGCAGGCGCCGCCGACATTGAGAGGGCCAAGAGGGCGTCCTCACAACACGTGTAAGCCCCATCACAACAAAGGTCGGCCTCTTGGTTGATGGCCGCTTCAACCTCCGCCGAATAATCCAGATTGTCTTCTACCAGCCAGATGCGAACAGGCTGTTCCGCGAACGATTGAGGGGTTCGCTCGAGTGTGTTCATGGCCGCATACTAGAGTTCAACGCATCGCGAGACACTCACGCAAACGCGGGAGGCCTGGATCCAACAACTAAACTGGTACCACCAATTCCACCACCAACCCTTTGCCTGGCGTGCTCACCCAATCAATTGTCCCTTCAGCAGCCTCGGCTCTTTTGCGCATGCTCCGCAGTCCGTTGCCACCGAAGCCCCGCCCCATCTTGTCTTGAGGCTGCCCACTCACAGGGAAACCTTGACCGTTGTCCGCCACGTGCAAAGTCAGGCAATCTTTGCTTATCGCAAGAGATATCGTCACCGCCGTAGCCCCCGAATGCTTGGCAATGTTGTGCAGCGCCTCTTTATAGATTAGAAAAATGTTGCGTCGCTTTTCTAACTTCAATTTAAGCGGGGGGAGCCTATCCGGTGCCTGGAAATGCCAGGAAACTCCGGCGAGAGCCTGCGCCGCCGTATCCCTCATTCGAGCGACCATCTCTGTTAGCGTGTCGAATTCCGGATTGATAAACCACACTATCTCCCGCATGGATTGCGCGGCTTGTTGGGCGAGCTGACTGACGCGCTTCCACTCCTTTCCCCCCTCGCTCTGGGCGGTTCGCCCTGCCCGATCCGCGAGCAACACCATCCCGCCGAGATTGCTGCCAATTTCATCATGCAGATCGTTTGCGATCTGGCTTCGGAGCCGTTGTACCTCTTGCAACCTCCTAATGCGCAGCTCCTGGATTCCGGAGAATACTCCGACACAAGTCAGGAGGAGAACCAATTTGAACCAGATCGTCTGATAAAACCTGGGTTCAACCACCACTTCCACGCGTGCTCCTTGTTGATTCCAAACCCCATCATTGTTGCAGGCAATCACTTGGAACGAGTAACGCCCGGGGGAGAGCGATGTGTAATGGGCAACGCGTTCACCGTGCACATCAACCCACGTTGAATCCACGCCCTCGAGGCGATAACGGAACCTTTGCCTTTCGGGAGCGGTAAAGCAGAGCGCCGTGTAAACAAAGTCTACCCGTTCCGTGCCCGGTGGAGCGATCATTTCACGAACTCCGGCCAGGTTCGTGTGGAAGGTTTTAATCTCTGTTTCATTTTGCAGGAGAATGCGCTCGATATAAACCTTCGGGGGTCTGGGGTTGTGCTCCAATTCTTTTGGGTTGATGTAGGAAAGGCCACTCGTTGTGCCAAACCAGAGCGTGCCATCACGGGCCTTCCAAGCCGAAGGCTGCAACCCGCCGTAGCACTCGCTGCTGTTCATTCCATCTGTCTTTCCGAACCGCACCACCGTGATCTGCCCCTCCTGCTGATCCGCCCAGTGGTTCAGCTTTGCCTTGTCGGCGTGGTAAACCCCCGTTGGAGCAGCGAACCAAAGCCGGCCCTGGTCGTCCTCCAGAATTGCGGTGATAGTCACGGGAAGATCGGAATTGGCGGGAAAAATATTCTGACAGCGCCCGCCTTTTAAACGAGTGAGCCCTCGATTCAATGTTCCAATCCAAACCACATTCTGATCGTCCACGTACAGGGCGCTAACCAGATTCTCACCCAGTCCGTGCTCAGTGCCGATTCGCGTCACCCGACCGTGGTCTTCACGAATCAATCCTTGGCCCCGGATACCAATGAACCGTACACCGTTTGAATCCTCCGCCATCGCCCTAACGTCCGGCTTCATCATCCCGTCTGGAAATGGGAATGCCGAAACCGTCTTCCCATCCAGACATTCGAGCCCTTGATCCGACCCCCGCCATAGCTTCCCGGCACGGTCCTGAAACAGAACCGTCGTCACATGAGGCAGACGTTTGCCCTCGGCTCGAAATTCCTCGAATCGTCCAACCGAAGCCTTGTAGAGTCCCTTTCCAAAGCTTCCTACCCAGACTCCACCAGTTCGATCGGCCAATACGGTCCAGAGCAAATCAACGGGAAAACCTGGGTTCTGAGCCCGCCTCGGCTCAACGGGAGGGATCAGGTTGACTGTGGTGGGGGTCACCGCCCAGACCGTGCCCCCAGAATCCTCCGTGACCGATCGTACGACACGGCCTTTCATCCCATCCTCAGAACCGATGTTGCGAAATCGCCGCGGCTTGATCCTCACCAGGCCCGAACTTTCCAAACCAAGCCAGAGATTACCCTCTGTGTCCTGAAACGTGGCAGACACCAGCTCCGAATCCTCCGACCCGTTAACCGGGAAAAGCCGAGCTTTGCCATCCGTCTGGAAGCGCACCAGCCCCTCATAGCACTTTCCCTTGGCGATAGTTCGGACCTTTCCACCTCGCCCAAGAAAGACTTGGACTTGGTCGAGACTCAGCTGGTTAGTTCCAGGTTCTAGCAGGGAATCAAAGTTCCATGCACCATTTTGGTAACTCATGGGCTCATGGTTCGTTTGCAACCACAGGCCTCCAGACGAAACAGCCTTCATGTCGACCACCTTCAGCACTTCTCCTCCACGCAGCGGAATCGGCACCTTGGCGATTGGTCCCGGGTGAATTCGAATCAAACTTCCCGTGGCCAGCCCCCAAAGCGTTCCGTCCGCCTCGCGCTCCAGTGCCCAGACATTGCCATCGGCCAGCGACGAGATGTCCAGCATCCTTGAGAATCTGCCATCCTCCCAGATGTAGCATTCCCCTCCTACCGCACTGGTGACCCAGAGACGTCCTCGATGGTCCTCCTGCAAGGCGCTCGAGCCGGTGGCAGGTAGGCCATCCTTCTCCGTATAAGCTCGGATTTCGCCTTCAAACCACCTGAACAGAGCTCCATCGCCGGAAAGCGCCCAAAGGCCTCCGAGGCGATCCGGAAACAGCCTTGTAAAGTGTCTTCGGTTGAGAGCTGGGGTGTTTCCCTGGTTAAATAGAGTGAATTTGACGCCGTCGAATCGCGCCAGTCCGTTGCCGGTTGACAACCAGAGATAGCCATCCCTGGTTTGTGTGATTGAATTGACAGAATTCTGCGGCAGACCTTCATCGGTCGTCCAACTGTCCACGCTAAATTCATCTATCAAAGGTCGATTTGTGGTGAATGGTAGTGCTGGAGCGGCCTCGGCTTGAATCACGATCAGGCACAGGGCGCCGCAGAGCCCCAACCAGAGCCTCCCCGATGCCCACTTTCGAGCGTTACGACTTCCCTGCTTCCCTCCTTTACCAGCGGCTTTTCGGTTCCATTTGGCTGGCACAATTTAGACGGTGCATTGTCATCAATTCGGGCGCAACCCTAAAGCGGTGTGCCCTTCCGGGCCGGGACAATGCCACACCCTCCAGCTCGACCCTTCGCAAAGCATCAACGGAATTCCGCAATTCTCCTGCGAAGATCCTTCAGCCCGACTTGCCTCCTTGCCAGCATCGGTGCCTACGCCCGTCTGGATAAAGATACCACGGGTAGTTAGGCGCGGGAAAAATCCCCACACCGGACGCTCACGTCGCTCCGAGATGGAACTTAAAATGAACGTCCATCCCTGAAGCCTCTTCCGGGTCCGCCAATTCCGACCCTGACCGCTCGCTCCTACGAAGGAGTCAGAGCTCTGGTCTCCTTAAAAATCAAGGGAATCCAACTCGCCATTGTTTTTTTCGCTCTACCCCCCTGGTTCTGAGGTCTGAGGTTGGGAAAGCGACATCTTCGCTGACTTTGCATGCCATTCCGAGGCAGGATTGGACCGCCGCGCGTGGCACCTACTAAACGCGAGCTGGAAAAGAAGGGAGACTCTTGGAAACTTCAAGCTCGCCATAAGGTGCGAAGAAGCGCATCCGGCCGTTGCTTTCGCAAAACCACACTTCCTCGGCGCCCCGTTCGAAATAAAGTCTCTTCTTATGCTCCATTTCCGTTTCTGTGTTCGACGGTGGCAGAATTTCCACACACACATCGGGTGCCGCTCCCAATGGAGTGGTGATCCGATGATTCTTGAAAAACTCTGGCGAACACCAGGCTGCATCAGCGACTTTGGTGCCATCGCTCGTCTGAACCGAACACTCCGATATGATTTCCCCATCGGCAGTTGCTCGAGACAAAGCCACGACGATGCGGCCTTGCCTCATTCCATGGTCATTGGACGCGGGACTCATGACGATTTGCCCAAATCGGTTCAGTTCGATCTTGAAGGGCAAGTTCCGCAGGGTGGGATCATCACATATATCCTGCCAGTTCATAGTGTGAGAGTACACTCAGAAAACACGGTGTCACGCTACTTCGAAACCACCCAGATATTCCGGTAAAAAACAGGGTTTCCGTGGCCCTGGAGTTGGAGCGGCCCTCCGTTCGTGTCTTCCTTCTGTCCGGAGCCGGGCGTCGGACCCTTGAGTTCAAATTTGTCGTGGATGATGACCCCGTTGTGCCTGACGGTGACGACGGCGCCTCGGGTCTTTTTGCCCGAGTTGTCAAACTTCGCTGATATGAAATCAATGTCGTAGGTTTGCCATGCGAGCGGTGGGAAGCACATGTTCACCGCGGGGCGGGCTAGTGTGTAAATGCCGCCGCACTCGTTGTCCTCGCCCTTGAGACCGAATGAATCGAGAACCTGAACCTCGTAACGATCTTGAAGGTAGACACCGCTATTGCCACGGTCCTGTCCTCGGCCGAGCGGTTTGAACGGCAACAGAAACTCGGCGTGCAGGGTGAAGTCGCCGAAGCTCTGTTTGCCTTTGCAGCCAGCTGCGAGCAGTTTGCGTTCGTCCATGTGCCCCTCGACCCATGCGTCCGCGCCCTTGCCATCAAAAAGCATCAACGCGCCCTGTGGTGGCTTTGCGCCGAGCGTCGGGCTTTTCCGCTCCACTTTCTCCATGGTGTATGGGCCTCCAGCATCTGAGTTGATGGTGATCTTGGCGTTCGCAAGCTCCGCGCGGTAGTTGTTCTCCCCGGTGAACACGATTTTGTTCCCTTGTCGGATCCCCGAGTTTTCCCGTTTGTAATCCTTATCCCAACCGTCGCCGGGCAATCCGCCCCGGTAGGTCACCATCCGAAAATTGTTGTCGCCTAGCGCTATGACCTGCGCCCCGCCCCAGTCGTTCTTGTATTCGCCTTGGTCGGCGTAATCTTGGCCTGCCTTGCCCGGTTCCAGAAAGGTTTCGGCCTTCGGTTTGGTGGAGGTCGGATCCGCACCGTAAAGGGACGTCGCGAGGGTGAGTGAGAGAAGAATGAACCGTTTCATAATGGTGGGTTGTTATGTTGAGTGATTTCGGTGATGCAGAGGGGTCAGATGAGGATTTCTCTGAGGACATG
>CANLCA010000134.1 GCA_947487925.1 Verrucomicrobiales bacterium
CGTCCGCTGGCCTCTCCCGACAACTCGATTCCACCACCCGTTCGGCTAGCCGGAGAACCCGCGAGGACAAGGTTTCTATTTTCATCTCAAGGAAGTCCGAGGTCCGAGGGGATCAGGGCGCCACGTCCTCCAGGGCGCCTGTCGGCCATGTGTCCAACGGCCACCAGCCCAGCAAATCTTTGGCGGGTGTCATGTCCAAGTTGGGGCACCCGACGGGATTGCTCGTGGCGAAGATCAAGTGGTAACCCTTGGGAACCGGAGCTGATGCCGCGTTCACGAAGAAATCTCCCGCATCCCGAGGGCTCAGGTAAACGTTGGTTCCATGGAGGCTTGTCCCCAACTCCGCGACCTGATCACGGGTGCGCGGGCACCAGCCCAATCTGACCGCAATCACCGTGATTCCAAACTGTCTTGCGTAGGCCATGCCCGCGGCTTCCATCGCCACCTTTGTCACGGCGTACCAATGCCGTGGACTGATCGAATCTCCCGTTCGGACAGGCCACGGCCCCTCGATCTGCTGCCACCAGTTAACCTGGCCCGAACTGCCTAAAACAACTCGATCGACCCCCGCGACTCGAGCAGCCTCCAAGACATTGTGAAGCCCCAAAATGTTGTTCGGCAAGAGTTGCGTCACGAAGTCGTCATCGTCAGGCGTGGCCGCGAGATGGATCACAACCCGTGCCCCTGACGCCGCATTCCGGAGTGAATCCAGATTCGAAAGATCCCCGACGATCGACTCCCCCACCGGGCAAGGAACCCGATCAAAGCCCACGACGGACCAACCTCGATTGCGTAACGCCCTCGCCGCTGAGCGCCCCAGACGACCGGCCGCGCCGGTAATCAAAACTCTTGAGTCAGTCGTCATCTTGAAGTCGAACCGTAGCTCAAACAATCAGGCTCACTCAAAACGAACGCTCTCGCCTCAGGATCTGAAACTTGAGCAAAAACTTAATCTAGGCCTTGGCCACAAGTTGCCTCAGCACAAACGGAAGAATTCCGCCGTGCGTATAATACTCGATCTCGATCGGCGTATCGATGCGGCAGCGAACCTCGAGCTCAAACGCGGAGCCGTCTTGTTTGACGATGCGGAGGGTGACATCTTGCTGGGGCTTGAGGTTTGTCGAGAGCCCTAATACGTCGTAAGTTTCACGGCCAGTCAATCCCAGAACAAGCGCGTTGGTGCCTTCCTTAAATTGGAGTGGCAACACACCCATCCCAACAAGGTTCGAACGATGAATCCGCTCAAAACTCTGTGCGACGACCACTTTCACTCCCAGCAGGTTCGCGCCCTTGGCGGCCCAGTCGCGTGAACTGCCAGTGCCGTACTCCTGGCCCGCAAAAAGGATGAGCGGTGTCCCGGCTTGGCGGTAGGCCATCGCCGCATCATAGATGGATACCTTGTCACCCGAAGGCTGGAAAAGGGTATTCCCTCCTTCTTCGCCTCCAAGCATCAGGTTCTTGATCCGCACATTCGCAAACGTACCGCGGGTCATCACTCGATCGTTGCCACGGCGCGAGCCGTAGCTGTTGAAGTCCTCAAATGCCACCCCGTTCTCCGTCAGATAACGTCCCGCTGGAGATGATTTCTTGATCGCCCCAGCCGGGGATATGTGGTCGGTGGTGACGGAATCTCCAAAAATGCCCAAAGCACGCGCTCCGCGGATTTCGGAAATCGTCCCGGGCTGAAGGCTGAAGTCGACGAAGAACGGCGGTTCCTGGATATAGGTCGAATCCTGGTCCCACTCGTAAACGTTCCCTGCGGTGGATGAAATCTCATTCCATTTGGGATTCTGACCGGCAAAATCCGCGTAAAGTCTCTGGAAAACTTCCGGGCGCAGAGCGGATGACATGGCGTCACGAATCTCCCCAAGACTGGGCCAGAGATCCCTCAAAAATACGGGCCCGCTCCTGCCCTGGCCAAGAGGTTCCGAGGACAGATCTATATCCACCCGTCCAGCCAGAGCAAAGGCCACGACCAGAGGCGGCGACATCAAAAAATTGGCTTTGATGTTCTGGTGAACACGGGCTTCGAAGTTTCGATTCCCGGAAAGAACACTCGCGGCCACGAGATCATTTTTCACGACCGCATCCTCAATTTCTGGCCGGAGAGGACCCGAGTTGCCAATGCAGGTCGTGCAACCGTAGCCCACGAGATTAAAACCCAGTTGATCGAGGTAGGCTTGTAGTCCGGTCTTGGAAAGGTAGTCGCTGACAACTCTTGAGCCAGGCGCCAGGGATGCTTTGACGGCAGGGTTCACAACCAATCCGTGCTCGACCGCTTTTTTTGCCAAAAGCCCCGCAGCAAGCATCACGCCCGGATTGGATGTGTTCGTGCAACTCGTGATCGCCGCGATGAGGACGGAACCGTGTCCGACCCTGACAGATCGATCCCCGCCCGAGGGAACTTCCGCGTGCAAGACGTTCAATTCCGTAGGATTCTTTCCGAAACCGTTCTGGGCAACCGGCTTTGCGAACGTGGCGGCAAATTCTTGTTTCAGCCGGGGCAATTCGATCCGATCCTGCGGGCGCTTGGGACCCGCAACGCTCGGCACAACCCGGGCCAGATCCAACTCCAGGTCCTGGGAGTAGGCGATCTGCCCTTTCTCAGGGATGCCCCAAAGCCCTTGCGCCCGGTAGTAATTCTCATAGGCCACACAAAGGGCCTCGCTCCGACCAGTCGCCCTCAAAAAAGCAACGCACTCGCTGTCGATTGGAAAGAAGCCCATCGTCGCGCCGTATTCAGGAGCCATGTTCGCAATCATCGCTCTGTCCACCACAGGCAGTGCCGCCGCTCCCGGCCCATAAAACTCGACGAACTTCCCGACCACTTTCGCCTGCCGCAGCATTTGCGTCAGCGTCAGAGCGAGATCAGTCGCGGTGACGCCTTCGCCCAAGGAGCCACTCAGATACACTCCAACCACGTCAGGCGTCAAAAAATAGACAGGCTGTCCCAACATCCCCGCCTCCGCCTCGATGCCGCCAACCCCCCAACCCACAATCCCAAGCCCGTTGATCATCGTTGTGTGCGAATCGGTCCCCACCAAGGTGTCTGGATAATAAATGTCATTCCGCTCCAGAACGCCTTTGGCAAGGAATTCCAGGTTCACCTGATGCACGATGCCGATGCCGGGCGGCACCACTTTGAAGGTGTCGAATGCCTGCATTCCCCACTTCAAAAATTGATACCGCTCCCGATTGCGCCGGAATTCGATCTCCAGGTTTTTCGCATAGGCATCCGATGTGCCGTTCACATCCACCTGCACCGAGTGGTCTACCACCAGATCGACAGGCACAAGGGGTTCGATGATCTTGGCGTTTTTGCCAAGCCGTTCCACCGCAGAACGCATGGCCGCCAGATCCACCAGCAAAGGTACCCCGGTAAAATCCTGGAGCACAATTCGGGCAACCACAAAGGGGATCTCAGCCGTGCGTTCACAGACCGGCTGCCATTGAGCCAGCTCCCGCACGTTCTGTTCGAGTACCTTTTTCCCGTCACAATTCCGAAGCACGGATTCAAGAACGATCCGCACAGAAATGGGCAGTTTCGAAATCGGACCAACCCCCGCTTCTTCGAGGGCTGGGAGCGAATAAAACTGCCCCATCTGGCCATTTCCAAAATCGAACTTCTTCAGCGTGTCGAACAGGTTGTGTGCGGTGCTCATAGTTGTCGTGAAAACCATCGCCGGAACGCCGGCAGACGGGGAACCGAACATGCGGAGAGGCTGCTCCAATGTCAAGCAGACCCAAGTTGTGTGGCGAAAACATCCGATTCCAGGTCGAAGTGTCAACGGTTCTGAGATGAGTGGCCGCAGGTTGGGCTTCTTTCCCCCCTTCTCAACCTGGGTGGAAGGCTCAGCCCTGGTTTGCACTCCCGCGACTTCGAGCCAACTTCGAGCCAACTCCGGTCTTCCCTTCATTCGTGAACCATCTTAGCCTCTGCAGAAGTTGATATCTAAGCTACACCTTGAGCCGCGAAATGGAGTTCACGATGGACAAACAAACTATCCTCATCATCGACGATGAAAAAGCCATGCGCGAACTCGTGAGCTTCGCGCTGAGCGATGAAGGCTACGAGGTGATTGAGGCAGAAAATGGCCTTGTGGGCCTGGAGAAGGCACGCGCGCAACTACCCGACCTGATCCTCTGTGACGTCCGGATGGAGAAGATGGATGGCTACCTCACGTTATCGTGCCTGCGCAAGGAACCTTCAACGGCTTCCATCCCTTTCATCCTGATGACCGGCCTCGCCGATAATGCCGGGATGCGCCTCGGCATGGAGTTAGGGGCCGACGATTACCTGCCAAAACCATTCTCGATCGAGGCCCTCTACGCCGCGGTTGGAGTGCGCCTGAAGAAATCCCAGGCCGTTCGACAAGAGGCGGAAAAGAAACTCGCCGATCTGCGGAACTCCATTAGCTTAGCTCTACCCCATGAACTGCATACCCCTCTCAATGGAATCATTGCCTTCGGTGAAATCTTAAGGATGGACGCCGAATCGCTGAGGCCGGATGAAATCGCCGATATGGGCAAGGACATCGAGGAATCCGGCAGACGACTCGAACGAATCGTGGAGAACTTTCTCATCTACGCTCAACTCGAACTGTTCCGCACCGACCCCGACGAGGTCGCCGCACTCAGGAGCAAGAACACCCCAGAGCCATCACGCGTGATCTCCGAGCATGCACGCCGCCAATCCGAGTTGGCCGGACGCGAAGCGGACCTCAGTCTCTCTCTTGCTGAAGCCACCGTGCCAATGTCGGAAGGATACCTCGGAAAAGTGGTGCAGGAGTTGGTGCAGAACGCGTTGAAGTTCTCCAAGAAAGGCACCCGTGTGGCCGTGGAATTCACTCACGATTCCGAGACCCTCGTCCTGAAGATCGACGATCTTGGGCGGGGGTTTTCCACCGACGAAATCGCTAAGGTAGGGGGTTACATGCAGTTTGACCGCAAGCTGCACGAGCAGCAAGGACTCGGACTTGGCTTGAGCATCGCCAAGCGGTTGACAGAACTCCATGGAGGAACCCTCGCAATACAAAGCCAAAAAGGGCAAGGCACTTCCATTCAGATGCGATTACCCAAAAACGTTGGCTGATCGAGTCGACCCGAGCCGAAGTGTTTTCCGCGCCCTATGCCCCTATTCCGAGAGCGCTGAGGCATGCGGGATTCAGGGTCGTTGCCCAGGCTCAGTTCAGCGAAAAATCCTCCGGTGCATCGGCAAGGGCCTGATAAGGCCAGCCCATCCGCCTCAGAATCGTTCGCCACAAATGCTCTGGCTCCGGGTGGAAAACAAGA
Organism: Verrucomicrobiales bacterium; assembly: GCA_947487925.1. Classification (GTDB taxonomy): domain Bacteria; phylum Verrucomicrobiota; class Verrucomicrobiia; order Limisphaerales; family F1-80-MAGS106; genus F1-80-MAGS106. The sequence goes on from CANLCA010000134.1 coordinate 5,293, forward strand.
TCCGCCGTAGCGGGAAATCTTAGCCATGCTTTTCGGCGAAGCTCCTCCTCCAACTGGCCCGGTCCCCATCCCGCGTATCCCGCAAAGACTCGGAGCCTCTTTTCGGGAGAAAAAGACTGACCCCATTCAATGAGTGTCTCTAGAGAATGGCTCAGAGCCACATTTTCGATCACGAGCGCCTCCGTGAGAAATAAGCCCGAGTAGAGAAAACTCACCGCAGAGGGCTGAACAGGGCCTCCTACGAAAACAGGCTCGTCATTCAAGCTCCCTGGCAAATCTTCACTGAGCATTCCCCCGAGGGCACCTTCCATGGACCGGTTCAACACCAGGCCCAGAGCTCCTTGAGCATCGTGTTGACACATCAAGACCACTGACCGATGAAAAAACGACCCCCTCAGCTCTCCGCCATCCAACAAAAACTCGCCTTTAAGTGACTGATATTCGTTCGCCATAGGCCCGCCGTGCAATGGTTTATTGCCTTTCGAACTCCCCTTTGCCAAGCCGTTTGTAAACCGAGAAACCAGCCTTTTTCGCATCGCTCACCGACAGGGGTTTCAACTTTTGGGGGGAGCTAAATCCCGTGATCAGTTTACGAACCGGCTTCTTGCACGCCGGACATTTCGTCAAATCTGGGGCTGTGACAGGGCGTCTCAGAGTAAACTTCCCTCCGCACGCCTTGCAGTCCCCGTCACAAAGTTCATATTCGTAGTAAGGCATAATCTGTCAAACCCGCGAGCCCCACCCGGGCTCCAAGACAACCGAATATAACCGACCCACCTCGGGACGCCAACACCATGTTGCACGCACTCAATGCTTTGGAACTTCGGCTCTAATTCGAAGAACTTGACGCTCCCCGGAACTCCATCAGAATTCGATGAGACAAATGTCCAAAGCCACCCAAGTTCCCAACCCATTCTCGCGCCTAAGCGCCACTCCCGCAATCCAGACAGCACTCAGCGCGCTCGCAAAAAACGAATCTGTTTCTCTCTCCGGAGTCTCAATCGCGGCCCAACCCTCCGTCGCGGCCCTGTTCGCCTCCCTCGCTCATCGCCCTGTCGTCGTTGTCTGCGAGGGTGTCAAACGCCAGGAACTCGTTCATCAAGACCTCGAAACCTGGTCCCGTATCCCCAACCAGTCGACGGCGCTCAGCAGGGAATCCCCACCTCTCTTCTTTCCGGCCTGGGAAGTGCTGCCGCACGATACCAAACTGCCGCACGTCGACGTCATCAGCGAACGTCTGGAAACTTTGGGAAAACTCCTTCGCGATACCCAGTCTCCGGCGACACCAGGAGCATTGCCAATTCTCTCTACGACTGTCGCAGCACTCATGCAAAAAACGTTCCAACCCAGGGAACTTGCCTTGCGGGCTCGGATCATCCAGCGGGGGGACTCCATGGATCCTCTAGATTTCATCGAGTGGCTCGAAGACCAGGGTTACGAACCCGAGGTCCAGGTGACTAAAAAGGGAGAGGTAGCCCTGAGAGGCGGCATTATCGATGTCTTCCCACCGACCAGCCAACTCCCGATTCGCATCGAGTTTTTTGGAACCGATGTGGAGTCGCTGCGTCACTTCGATCCAGTCACGCAAGTCTCTGAGCAACCCCTGGAAACCGCCTCCGTCTGTCCCGCAGGGGAACTGGGCTTGCTGCGTCGGGCGATCCTCCAGATGGAGCAGGAGGCAACCCCCACCTCTCACCGGACGGCAGCGGCGAGCGAGGATCGCTTTGGGAGCCTGCTCGAATACTTGCCTCCCGGCACGTTGTTCATCCTGCTAGAGCCTGATTCACTCGATGAACACGCAAACACTTATTCCACTCAGATTCCTGAAGGGGATTCGTTATTCATGCCCTGGACGGATTTGCTGACCAAGGCATCCGAGTCGAAACACCTCTTCCTGAGGATCTCCGAGCAGGAACCACTCGAGCCGCTGGCTTCTTTAACCCTTC
>CANLCA010000135.1 GCA_947487925.1 Verrucomicrobiales bacterium
TAAGTGCCTCTATCTTCTTCAACACTTGGTGCGCGACCGAGATGGCATTTGCTCCGGGCCGCTTCGCAATGCTCAACGTAACAGCAGGCTGTTCCTCCGCATTCGTGGCTTTTGCCATGCCCGCCCCGAAGAACACATATTGAGACGGTTCTTCCGCGCCGTCTTTGATTTCTGACACTTCGCGCAAGTAAACGGGTTTACCTTCATAAACGGCCACGACCACGTTCCCAACGTCCTGAGCGGTGGAAAGGAAGCCGCCGGTCTCGACAATCACCTCACGGTTGTGGCTGGTCAGTCCGCCGGCGATGGTTTGTCGGTTGGCTTGGAGAATCGTCGGCACGATCTCCGCCAAGCTCAGATTGCGGGAGGCCAACCGCGATGGATCAAGCAGCACGCGCAGTTGTCTTTTCGCACCGCCGATGATCGTGGTTTCTCCCACGAGCGGCACTTGTTTCACCGCGTCGTCCACCTGAGCCACCAGCCGGCGCAGCAAGAGATGATCGTAGTGCGCGCTGTGAAAGGTCAGCGCCAGAATTGGAACGTCGTCAATGGACCTGGGTTTGATGAGGGGCGACGAAACGCCACGCGGGATGAGGTCGGCGTTCGACTGCAACTTCTGGTTCAGTTTCACCAAACTTTTCTCCACGTCCTCGCCGACCATGAATCGCACGATGGCGAGACTTTCGCCGGGGCGTGAAGTGGAGTAGATGTATTCCACTCCAGGAATTTCCCAGAGGAGCTTTTCCATCGGACGAGTCGCCCGCTCCTCGACCTCCTTCGCAGTCGAGCCCGGCATCGTCACCAGCACATCAATCATCGGCACTTTGATCTGCGGCTCTTCCTCGCGCGGCAGCATGATCAGGGCGGCTGCACCGAGCAGCACGGATGTGATGACGACGAGCGGCGTGAGTTTCGAATCGATGAACGCCCACGCAATGCGACCCGCGAAACCCATCTCGGATTTCGGGCTTGGGATGGTGGGCTTCACTTCGCCTCCACGGGTTGTCCGTCGCTCAACTGCGCTGCGCCTTCGGTGACCACCCTGTCGCTTGAGTGAAGACCGGAAAGGACTTCAATTTCATCCCCGATCCGTTTGCCGGTTTTCACGAGATGTAATCGCGCGTGCTGGTTCGTAACGACGAACACGATCTCCAACTGTCCACGTTCCACAACTGCCGATACTGGCACACGAAGCGTCTTGCTTTCCCCGACGGGAACGAGCAGCCGACCAAATTGGCCCGATTTCAAACCAGGATGTGCTGAGAGATCGACTTTGATCCGAATCGTGCGGCTGAAGGGATCGGCGGCAGGGGCGATTTCACTGACTGTACCGGTCAATTCCCCGCTCACGCCGTCCACGCGGACGGCGAGTCGGGCATCCCCCCTAACATGGCCGGCGGTGACTTGGGAAACGTCGGCTTCCAGTTGCAACGCCGCTGGGTCTTCGATGGAAATTAGCGGTTTGCCAGGCGCGGCCAAATCGCCCACGTCGGCCCATTTCTTTGTCACCACCCCGTCGAACGGCGCCACGACTTCCACATAGTTCATGATTGCTTTTGCTTCCGCTTCCATGCCCTTGGCCATACGGTTTCGCGATTGAGCAGCGTCATATTCAGACCGAGTTGCGGCCTGTTGCTCAAAAAGTGCCGAGACCCGTTTCCAGTCGCGCTCCGACTGTTCTACTGCAGCCGCGGCCTGTTCAAGGCGGGCGTTGAATTCTGCGGCATCAAGCTGGACAACCAGCTCGCCGGCCTTGACTCGTTGCCCCAAAACCACGGGCATCTTGGCAATGCGACCGCTCAACTTCGCTTCAAGGGTTGCTTGAAGCTTCGCCCGGATTGTGCCGACAACTTCTTCGGTCATGGCTTGAGATAGGTTCCCCACGACATGCACGCGAACAGGAGCCATCGGACGGCTCCTGGAATGCTCCTTCTTGCCTTCGCGCTCCGCGCTACAACTGATCAGAGCGAGTGCCACCATCAAGGTCGACATCTGGAGAAGCGCTCGGAAGGGTAATTGTTTCATATCATTTGGCGGTTGGCAGGAAATCAAGTTGAGGCAACGCAAGCGCCTGGCGCAGGTCAGCGAAAGCGATGCGATGGTTGGACTCGGTTTCTGGGCGACGAATGTCGGCCGAGGCCATTGCCCTTTCAGAATCAATCAACCGCTTCCAGCGCATGAGCCCCTGCTCCAATCGTTTGAGGGTCGAGTTGGTGCTTTTCATTGCTTGCTCCAACGTCTCCCCGGTCACCGCCAACCCCTTTTCCGGCGTTTTAAGATCAAGTTGCACCCGTTCGACTTCAAAATCGAGCTCCGACCGGGACGTGTGCGACGGCTCGAGGGTGGACTGGAGATTGGCTTTTGCTTCCCGAGCCACAGCAAGTTCCAGGCGATCGGAAACATCTTGCATGGGCGGCTTACTCACGATCGGTCGCTCGACGTTTCCTTGCCCACGCCCAGCCTTCTCAAGACCATTTCCAGCGGGCAGAAGTTTGTGAACGAGGATTGCAGTAGGTTGAGGCCAACAAACGCAGTGAACCACAGCCAGTATGGGCTGTGGAAGTGCCCAAGCATGAGGCTCAGGAGGATGAAAGCGCCGGCAAACCGGCGGATGATGAGATGCATCTTCATAGAATTGGGGTGAGTTAGCTTTCAGCGAAAGCGGGTGGCCAGCAGCAAGAAGGAACACCAAACAAGCGACGGAAGACCGATCTGGCATCGAACTTCAGGGATCTACAAATCGTTCCATATGGACGAAACCCAACCATAAAAAGTTGGAAAGTGACACCTATTTTATCATTGAGTCGTCAGGGGATACAACGTCCAAGCTCACCGGGAGTTTGGCGACCAGACCCGGAGATTCGAGCCGCATTGCCACGAAGAACCTGAGGTGTTTCCAACCTTGATCCAGAACCTGACTCAGAAGCGACCTCGGAGACTATGAAGTGCGACGATTTATTAGCGATGTTAGACTCTCGACTAGGGCTTCGAGAGTAACCACCGCGGATCCGCTCTGGATGGCTATTGGTTTGAGGTTTCGTTTGGACGATTCCACGTCCATGAGCAACAACTCCATCCAAACAGTATCCAAACCGCAACCAAGCGGCGTTAACGCTTGATAAGATGGTGCCGACGGAGGGGGTCGAAGCCTCGGAAGGGCCTTGCGGATAGTGCATCTACCTGCGTCATCCTGCGTGTTCACAACCACTTCCCGCGTCTCGATGAATTTCGTGAATTCTCCGGGAAGTGCGGGAAGACGCACCAGGACGCAACATTTCTGTATCCAATTGTATCCAAACTCGAACCGATCGGACCGGGGAAGGTTTTTTGGACGCTCCTGTGCGTTGCAAAAAGGTAGGTATCCTTTTTTTCAAGGGCGGAGAGTCCCCACGGTATCCGGGGTTGGAGCGCGATTGGCGGTTGTGTGGGCTATATCGCCCCCTCTCGCTCAGAATGGAAACGGGTGATTGAGTGATCCATTTTTATCAAGGAAACGAGACGTGAAAGACTTGCCGCAAATAGCATCCAAAGCTATTTTCGAGCTCGCAAATTGCGAGTGAGCTTATTTTCATTATTTGATGTTTGTGAAAATAGTGAAGCCTGCTATTTTCACGGCTGAAAAGTGCGCATGGCCAAAAAACTGAGCATTCCGGGGAAACGCGTGCCGCAAGGCAAATACTCCGCATTTGTTCCGGACCCGCTCCCTCCAAAGTTGGAGTGGACATCGCGGCTGATCGGGGTGCTATCCGACGCGGATCGGGCGATTGGAAAGCTTGCAGGCGAGGGAGGACGGTTGCCGAATCCGCACGTATTGATGCGTCCGTTTATCCAACGCGAAGCGGTTCTATCGAGCAAGATTGAGGGCACGCAAGCGACGCTCGGGGAGTTGTTGGCATCCGAAGTCGGCGCCGTGGTGGACCGAAGCCCGGAGGATCTTCGCGAAGTGGGCAACTACGTGGTCGCCCTCGAACATGGAATTGCCCGGTTAAAGCAGCTCCCACTTTGTGTTCGCATCGTTCGGGAATTGCACGACAAGCTCCTCACTGGCGTGCGCGGCCAGGAAGCCACGCCCGGCCGGTTTCGGAAAACTCAGAACTGGATCGGAAAGCCGGGAAGCACTCCAGGAACCGCTTCGTTTATCCCACCGCCCCCCGATGATGTAGAGCCATGCCTTGCGCAGTGGGAGAAGTTCCTGCATGAATCCACTCTGCCGCCACTGATTACAATTGCGCTGGCGCATTATCAGTTTGAAGCGATTCATCCGTTTCTGGACGGCAACGGGCGTGTTGGGCGCCTGCTGATCACCCTGTTTCTGATCGAACGAGAAATCCTTCCCACACCCTTGCTGTATCTGTCGGCGTTCTTTGAGGTGGCCAGACGAGATTATTACGACGGTCTTCGCGGAGTGAGCGAGCGCGGGGCATGGAACGATTGGCTTGAGTATTTCTTGCTGGGCGTCGCCCGAATGTCCGAGGACGCTCTAAGGCGGGCTGCCCGAATGAACGGAAAGTTGTCTGAATGGCAGAAGAAAATCGCGGGTGAATCCACAAACGCCCCGCTTCGAGTCCTGGAGCTGCTGGTCGCGAATCCGTTCATCACGGCAAAGGGCGCATCCGACAGGCTGGGCGTGGCCTTTACGACGGCACAGCGCGCCATTGAACGACTGCAACGGCTTGGAATTGTTGAGCAATCGGGAGAAGGCAAACGGGATCGGGTGTATTGCGCCAGGGCGTTGCTCGACATCCTTGAGGAGCCCGCGCACCTGAAGCCGTCCATCTGAGCGAGCCGTCGACAGGGGGCACGAACCCTGCGAGGCTAGGTATCCTTTTTTCTGTGAACGACCGTACCCACGGTGTCCGGGGCGGGGGCGCAATTGGCGGCGTTGTGCGTGATTACCACCCCTCTCTCTTACGATTCACCCTCGCCAGGGATGTTCAGGGGAATCCGGAGCGATCAGGGCGTATTCTTTGCCTCCCTCAAACACCGTGTCTTCTGTTGCGAGTTGCCGCTTTTGGTGACATTGTTGTTATAAATAGGACGTTGTATTTATAACAGCTAGAACGCAGAGTATCGCACCGTGAGCCTGAGCGATAAAATTCTTCAAAGGTTGAGACGAGCCCGACCTGAACGGGTGTTCACCCGGTCGGATTTCCTCGGTCTCGGCTCGACGGACGCCATTGGGATGGCCATTCAGCGTCTGGTGAAGGTGGGGAAACTGCGGCGGGTGGCGCGTGGGCTTTATGAGCTTCCTCGCACGCATCCGTTGCTGGGAGAACTCTCCGCCACGTCGGATGCCATCGCGGAGGCGATTGCGCGGCGGGACGGGATTCGGCTCCAGACCACGGAAGCGGCGGCGGCCAATCTGTTGCACCTCTCAGAGCAAGTGCCGGCGCGCATTGTGTATGACACGGACAGTCGCCAGCGCACGGTGAAGGTGGGTGGGCGTACGATCGAGTTTCGTGAGCGTTCGCGGCGCAAGATGGCGGCGGGGCGAACAAGCGGACTGGTGATAGCGGGGCTCCGCTCACTGGGGAAGAATCATGTGACGCCGGAGCGGGTGGCGCCTCTGCGGAAACTGTTGAAACCGGAGGATCGCCGCAGGTTGCTGCGGGACCTGCGATTCGCGCCGGCGTGGATGCATCCCCATCTGCGATTCATTGCCGGCGAGGAGAAGCCGACGTGAAGCGTGTCGCATCCATGTCGGTGACTGAGCGCCGCGTCGTTTTCGCGGAAGCGGCGGAGCGTCTGCAAATCAAGCCGGTCATCGTGGAGAAGGATTTCTGGGTTTGCTGGATGCTGGGGCTTTTGTTCCGGCGCACTGATTGGAGCGATGCACTAGTGTTCAAGGGCGGCACGGCGTTGTCGAAAGTATTCGGGATCATCAGACGCTTTTCCGAGGACATTGATCTGTCGGTGTCGCCCGCGACGCTGGGGATTTCGGAGTCTGAAGCTGAACAGGTCGCGAGTCGCCGACACCGGGATCAATGGATGGAGAACCTGGAGAAGGCGTGTGGAAAGTGGGTGGAGCGGCGCTTGCAGCCAGATTTGGAGCAGGTCATCCGCACGGAAATCGGACAACGACCGGATCGCCAAGACTGGCTGGAGTTCCAAACGGATTCGGCCACGCATTCGCCGGTGCTGCTGTTTTACTACCCGCCCGTGCTCGCTGCGGGAACAGACTACATCCGCCGCTGGGTGAAGCTGGAGTTTGGTTCGCTGACCGATCAACGTCCCGTGGGCACGCATCGAGTGCGTCCGTGGCTGGCGGATATCCTGCCCGCGCCGCTCTTGGAAATGGGTTGCGACGTGGTGGCGCTGGAAGTGGAACGGGCCTTCTGGGAAAAAGCGACCATCTTGCACGCGGAATATCATCGCGATCTCAAATCGCCAATGCCGAGTCGTTACTCGCGGCATTACGCCGATGTGGCAGCGATGGCGGACCGGACGGAAGCGGTGCGCGCACTGGCTGACGACAAATTGCGGCGACGGGTGGTGGACTGGAAAGCGCGATTCTTTGCCCGAAGTTGGGCGCGCTATGACCTGGCCGAGCCCGGAACATTCTGCCTCGTGCCGCCAGAGGCGCGCCTGGCGGAGTTGGCCCGAGACTATCAGGAGATGCGGGACATGTTTCTTGAAGTACCGGCATCGTTTCAAGCGGTTCTGGAAAAGTTGCGCGGACTCGAAGCCCGGATCAATCGAATCGCATAAGAAGAAACGACGGGGACGGACAAGTCATTCGATGCTGCACTCCAAACCCCGCCCGCAGCTTCCTGCGTGCCGCGCCGAGACGTCGTGTCGGAAGTCTGGCCGGGGCCTGTGTTGCCAGGATCCACCAGGAACGCTTGGATGCATGGAGCCGCACGTTAATACCCACCCGGCGATGGAAACGAGCCCACGGCGGCGGCGTTGAGTTCGACGAAGGCCGGGATCCTCGCGACGAATGGGTAACCATCCTTTATTTCCTGGGTGACCGTCACCACGGGGTGGTGGTGGCACCCCCGATTTCGGCCCAACCCCCCGCGACTACCTCCCCCTCTCATGTGAGTCGCTTTTACCCAAAAAGCTTTCGAAAAAAAACTGGGGAAAAATTCCAGGTTTGGCTTGGAGCCACTCTAGGCGGAGTGGTTCGTTGAGGGCAATACTCGGCAATCAATCCAGGCCGAGTAGTCGAAATAAATGCCCACACGGAGACAAACCCGGCCAAATGGTGTTGAGCGTGCA
>CANLCA010000136.1 GCA_947487925.1 Verrucomicrobiales bacterium
ATCATCCCAACCAATTCAGAACCGGGACGCGTTAGAATGTTCTCCAACTCCAACTCATCCTTGATCAGAGAGGGGATTGTTTCATCGGACATAAATTGAGCTGAGCCTGCATGTTTCAGGTGAGATCAGAAAGTGGAAAAAAAGAGAACGTGCCATCATGCCATCATGGGGAATTGTTTAGGTGGCGCGCATCGAGTCGCGCCCTATCACTGGGATGAGACCTCTTTGAACAGATTACTCACCGAGCCCTCGCGAACTTCCAGAGAAAGATCATCCACGGCTTTGTGCGCATCAAACGATTTAGTGACACGCTTCAACCGGACCTCGAGTGGGCCGTGGTGGGAGCTCATTTCGGGCACCGTGTTACTTCAGGTGTGTTGGGTTGGACCTCTTGAGGGACGGGAGCTCTGCAGAGTTTCACATCTTTCAGCGAAGTCAGCAAGAATTCGGAAAATACTTAATCCTGGTCTTGATTACGAACTTGAATCGAATTCCGATTGTGACGAGAGTGGTCGTATGACTTCCTTCATTCGTGACCCAGCTCTGCGAACTTTTCCCAATGGCAACCAGCAGTTCCGAAGGCGGGCGGGCTCCGTGGCTTTCACCTTGATCGAGTTGCTGGTGGTGATCGCGATCATCGCCATCCTAGCGGGCATGTTGCTTCCGGCCCTCAGCAAAGCGAAGGAAAAGGCGAAAGGCGTGAAGTGCATGAGTAACTTGCGCCAGCTGGGTCTGGGCATGTTGATCTTCATCGATGAGAACGGGCATTATCCAGTGGGCATCAACGGAAACGCAGGCTCATCATGGATTTGGCCGAGCCAACTACGGGCATTGATCGGCACCGGGCAGAATGTGGATCTCTTCAAATGTCCGTCGGCCCCGCCTCAAGCCCAGTGGAAGATCGCGTTCGGCAGTAAGCTGCCAGCCGAGGACGGCTATCTTGCCGATGAGGTAAGACTGGCGCCTGGAGGCAAAAGTTTCATGAGCTACGGCTACAACGTATGGGGTGCTTTCGCGGGAATTATTCCCAACCAAGGTTTGGGTGTTTTTAAGGGGGACCGTACCGCCGGCGAAACCAAGGAATCCGCCGTTCTAAAACCGACCGAAATGATCGCGATGGGGGACAGCAATTGGGACCTGAAGAAGAAGGGAGATCCGGATTGGAGCGGTTTCATTGGCATGTACGAGGAACGTCAATGGCCTCTCGATCTGCACAACCGCCGCGCGAACATCCTCTTTTGTGACGGCCACGTGTCTGCCGAACGACGAGTCGATCTCGCCGCGCAACTCGTCAAGGACAAGGCCGATAAAGAGCGTGTGGGCCGACGCTGGAACGTGGATAACACCCCCCACCTGGACGGCCGATAACAACTCACGGATTTCAGGTCTGAACCTTGGGCTCGAATAGAGAGGCGATCCTCCCTTGGATCTCCTCCGCTTTAGCTTTGGGATCCTGGGCCTTCCGGATCGGCCTTCCCACGACAATGTAATCCGCCCCCTTCCGGAAGGCTTCCTCCACATCGACTGTCCTTTTTTGATCATCCACCACATCGTTGTCCACGGGCCGTATGCCGGGGCTCACTATCAGGAACCGGTCACCCAGTTCGGTGCGCAGTCTTTCGGCCTCTAAGCCCGAAGAAATCACTCCATCACAACCTCCATCCAACGCGCGGCGAGCCCGGGATAGGACGAGGTCTGCCACATTGCAGTCAAAGCCAAGGTCGTTCAAGTCGCCCCTGTCCAAACTCGTCAGAACGGTCACGGCGAGTATCTTGAGCCCGCTTCCGCATTCGACGGCAGCTCGCAAGATTCCTTCGTTGCCATGAACCGTCACGAAGGTGACCCCTCGACCCTTCAGTTGCGCCACCGCTGATTTGACCGTTTCGGGAACATCGAAAAACTTGAGGTCCACAAACACTTTTTTTTGCAACGAGTTGAGCCAATCGATGAGCTCGTAATAACCGCCCGCCATGAAAATCTGGAGGCCCAGTTTATAGAATACAACGCTCTCTCCCAACGTCTCCACTAAAGCCTTGGCTTCGTCGACGGTTGGGACATCCAATGCAAAAATGAGGCGCTCCCTCACCGGGATCAGTTTTTCGGATAAATAATCGTTGTGCGACACTCTCGAGTTTTCCCAGAAAGAGGCTTTCGAATCAACGTTTTGTGTCACACGCATTTTCTATGGGACAGGTTGACGAGTCAAAACGGGGACCTGACAGCTCCCGGCCATCAAACGCTCCGATTTCCGAGATATTTTCTGATGAGTCTGCGACACGAGTCCATCACCAGGCTTTCGAGACACAGTGTTCCAAGTCGATCGAGGCACCCACGGAGATCCCCTGCGTCACGGGGTTCGCCAAGGGTTTTTTATGAAGGAGCAGAGGGACTTTCAAACATTCACCTGAGCTCCGCCATTGAACGTCCTTTTGCACTGCCGGAAAACATCTGCTGTTCCAAACTCTCTTGCCGGCATCCACCATGCGTCCTCGGTTCAGCAGCACGATGAAACCCGGCAAGTTCTCCCTTCGCTGCCTGGGCCGTAGGTGGTCCAGGCCCCGGCACAGGCACCTCCGAAAGTCGGACTGCCGGTGTGCATCAGCAACCGCGCTGGCGCCTGGTCGAATTGATCAGTCGTCAAGGAATGGATGACGCACAAACGATCACAAACCCGTTCGATATGAGGCTGCCTGTCGCTCCCCTAGATCCCGGTCCTTTTTCGAAAGGCGCTTCGCCGATGGAGGACAGTTCAGTGGGGAGGCGACTATTTTTTCAATTGGTAAAAGGTGGCGTTGAGCCCTGTAAGGGAGGCTTTGTTGACCAGAAAAAACCGTTGGGCACCCACCAGAAACGGGGTTCCAGGCGAGGACCATGGTCCGGTCACGCTCGCTCCGGACCGCAAGGCAAACCCGGTGTCGGGCAGATTCCAGCTGATCAAATAGGCCAGATCTGGCGGGGCGCTCAGGATTCCTCCGGGGTCTTGTGCTCGAGCCGCCCACAGGGCCGGATTGAGTTCGGATGTCTGGAACGTGTCGTCCACCACCACCGTGGCTCCTTTCGTGATTCTGATCCTCGAAATTGTGGCGGACATCCCAATACGGTTTTCGGCGTTCGGTTGAACACCAAACAGCGCGCTCACTCCGCCGGTGGATGGCTCATAGAATGGAGCGTCTTCAGCAGGCATGGCGATGTCCAAAGTCGAATTGTCCGGAGCCGTCATCGTGATCTCTGTGTTATTGCGGAACGTCACGCTCCATGTGCCCAGCATGGACGGCGCACGGATCTGGCCTAAGACGCCAACCGGACCCGCCCCTGCGTTCGCTTGTGTTCTGTAAAGCATCGCGTTGCTCCCAGCCGCATTCACTTTGTGCAGGAACCGGGCTTGAGCGAGGACCTCATCGTCGGCCGTCCCGTTCGCCCCATCGGGACCCGCTGTGTTCACGTATTGAAACTCGATCATGATCACGTTGGGATCGTTCCAATCCGGCGAGATCGCGCGACCCGAGTCAGCGCTGAGCATGATGTGGCCTTGGAATCCTGCGAAGTCGGACTTATTAGGAAAATCACCCCATGTCACAGAATAAGTCACTGGGCTCGGCTGGTTAATCCACCACAGGCCGTTCGCGAGGTCTTCGGAAGCCACGGAAACGATGTTCTGCCGCTGGTAAGCTTGGCCTGGCGCGCTGGCATAGAGTCGGAGACCGGGAACGATATTTCTTGTGATCGCCAACTTGGGCGGCGCGGGTCCGCTTGTTGCTTTGATGAATAGGAAATTGTCTAGGTAGTAGGTGATGGGTCCCTTGAATCCTCCGTTGCCATTCTGAATGATAATCCCATTGAGCGTGCCCTCCGTGGGCGCAAGCTTGAAGGTGATTGTGGTCCAGTCGGTTTTGGTCAAATTGACCCCGCCCAAGGCGGTCCCGTCGGTGCGCTTCAGTTCGAAATAACCGTATTGGCCGGCTGCCGTGGGCACTGAAGCGGGGTCCACCTTCACGTCCACGGAAACCGCAATGTATTCGGACCCTACCACAGGCGATTCGAAGGTGCGAGTGATCACCATCTGCTCCCAGCCGTTGTCTTCGGCGGTGAAGTAATCAGCGGACACGCGCAGCGATCCCGAAGTTGCAACCCCGCCGCGACCCTTGGCTTCGAAACTCAGCAAAGGTGCGGTCCCCCAGGTCGCCGACCAAGCGTCCACGGACGTCTCTTCATCAAACGTGTCGATGGCGAGATCCGCGTGCAGTGTGGCCAGGTACGGAGACAGCGCGAGGCTGGCCGTCAAGGCAAGCACAAGTTTGCAGTGAGGTTTGCAGGATTTCATGATTCTACTTTTGATTGATCGGTCAAACCGTCGAACCATCGACAGTTTGAGTTCGGCTAAGTTCCCATGGCCTCCGAAATGCGAACGGTTTCTTGAGCGGGAAATATCGGAGGTCCATTCTGACCCAGAAAACGCACCCTGTCTGCCATAAACTTACTGCGCTGGAACCGTCCGTGTCTGGGTACTGAATAAGTGCGAGCAGACCGAGTTGGGCGACTCCCTGAGATTTGTTTAAGCATGGGTGGCATGGACCTCGCAGCCAGACTCGGACGATTCGTGCGAGAGCCGTCTGGGTCACGCTCCGCCGGAAGATCGCAAAGGCCTGGGAACCCGCCGAGAAAATGTACGAAACTTCAGCGAATCGTCCGCGTTGTTGACGGCCGAGCCCAGCTCTGCGAATAGAGTGTGATGCAACGATTGCCTCTCCTCCTCGCCGTCGTGTGTTCGCTGATCCTCCCCACCTCGGCAGGGGATCGGACCTTGCACTCTTTCAAAAAACTGCACCTCGACAAGTATTACTGGAGCGAGGGCGCGATGTTTGGCGACCTCAACCGTGACGGTCGGCCCGACGCGGTGTCCGGACCGTATTGGTGGGAAGGGCCAGAGTTTTCAAAACGGCACGAGATCTATCCGCCGACCATGACATTCACCCTCAAGAAGGCCGACGGAACCGAGGAAAAGATTCCTGGATTCGAAGGGGCATTGGGCAAGAAAAACGCCTACTCGACGGATAACTTTTTCTCTTTCATTTACGACTTCAATGGGGACGGATGGAACGACCTGCTGACTTACGGACTGCCCGGTACTCCGGCTTTGCTTTACTTCAACCCCGCGGGCAAGGATCAGCCATGGGCGCGGCACTCCGTCTTTGATGCCGTGGACAATGAATCGCCGACATTCGCAGACATTACCGGCGACGGCCGCCCGGAGATCCTTTGCAATTCCGGCGGGACATTCGGTTACGCGTCACCCAACTGGAAGGATGTCACCGCAAAATGGTCTTTCACCTCGATTTCGGGCAAGGGACCCTGGGGCAATTTTAACCACGGCCTCGGCTTCGGAGACGTGAACGGTGACGGACGCTTCGACATCCTTGAGCGGGGCGCTTGGTGGGAACAACCCAAGCCGGGAGGCTCGGCGATCTGGACCCGGCATCCGGTCATGTTTAGCCCCGGCGGAGGGGCTCAGATGTTTGCTTATGACGTCAATGGCGACGGGGCGCAGGACGTCATCACGAGTATTGCCGGCCATGGTTACGGGCTCGGGTGGTACGAGCAGCTGCGGGAAAAGGATGCGGACGGACATCCTCAATTCAGAGGGCATGTGTTCATGAACAAAGAAGCCTCGGAAAACCGTTACGGCGTGATGTTTTCACAATTGCACGCCGTGGAGCTTGTTGACATGGACGGCGATGGGCTCAAGGACATCATCACTGGAAAATGCTTTTGGGCTCATGGCCCGACCGGTGATCCCGATCCTGGTGCGCCGGCTGTGCTCTATTGGTTTCAGCTCGTCCGAGGTGCTGACGGAAGGATCGATTGGATCCCTCATTTGATTGATGATGACTCGGGTGTGGGCCGCCAGATAGGGATGGCGGATGTGAATGGAGATGGGCATCAAGACCTCATCATCGGGAACAAAAAGGGGACTTTTGTGTTCTTGCACGAAACCCGGAAAGTTTCAGAGACGGAGTGGTTGAAAGCACAGCCCAAGGTCAAGTTTGCCGACGCAGGCGACAAGCAATTGAAGGCGGAGGATGTGATTCAGCGGACCGGTGCACCACGCACCGCCACACGGCCACCTCAAGCCAGCCCCGTGAAGTGACGGGTGGGACTCTTCGTCGAGTGGAGTCCCATGCTTTGACCTGATGACTCGTCCTCCCGGGACGAGAGTCGGCGTGTTCCAGCAAAAGTAGGCTGGATCAGTTCCATTCGTGAGTTGCCCTCTTTCGAAGCCACTCCACATCCTTTTTATCCGTAGGGGCCGGGTGCGGGTTGGCCACCAGAATTCCCCGTGTGCCCGGCAAGTTCCATTTGTGGGTCTCCACGTGACCATCCGCATAAGTCAACAGGGACGATTTGTTGTGCATCCCGCCGGGCGCTTGAAACCAGCGTGTCGCCTCGGTGGCAGGCACCAGAAATGGCGTGTAACAAATGCTTGCAGGCTCGGTATCGATGAACACAAAGGTCTCGGTCGGGAGTCGCACGTCGGTGGTTCTGTAAAACGGCTGAGCGAGCCCGATCTTCGGCGAAGCCATGAGGCTGTTCATCGAGTAGCTCCGCAACTTCTCCTCGGTCTTTGTTCCGTGCTTAAAAAGCGTGCGCTCCGCGGGACACTTGTATACCGGCACCGCCTGAATATAGTTCGCAAAGGCAGCTCCCTTCGGATCGGTGAGATAACTCGATTCGTAAAAGCCGGGGGTGTCGCCATGCACGGTTGAATCAACCCAGGGCACCCCCTTGAGTGTGCCAGGACTGTTCGACACCAACTTGTCCAGGTTCTCGTCGGCGTAGAGATTCCAGGCGAGAAAGAGCTGCTTGTGATTCGACATGCAGCGCGCTTTGTGCGCCTGGGCCTTGGCTTTGCTTAAAGCCGGCAACAGCATGCCGGCAAGGATCGCGATGATCGCCACGACGACCAGCAGTTCGATCAAGGTGAATCCGCGGCGGCAGGACTTCGTGAGGGTTGTAGGTTGAAGGGGCATTCGTGGAGGCCATCCTAAACCAATTGAGTGTGTTGAAAACGGAAATCTTGCCGTGATACCCCCGATGCTGAGCCCATGATCCTTCGTTGCACCCACGCCCGAACTCACGTTTCGAACCCGAGGACGAAACTGTTCCGGATTCCAAAACTTTCTCTTGATCTCTTGACATGATTGCAA
>CANLCA010000137.1 GCA_947487925.1 Verrucomicrobiales bacterium
GAAATCCGAAGGTCACGGCGTCTACCAACTGGTCGGCAAGATTGAACAAAAACACCGCACCTCCAGACGAGACCAAACCTCGTCCTAGATTTGGCATCTCCACGACCCTCGTGGATTCGGCTGCCCCCGGGTCGCAACGCAACACCAAAAAGCCTCCGGCACGAATCACTGAACCTCCGGGAAATATCCATTGCCCAGGCTTCTTTTCGTTCAGGCTCAGGCTCATTCCGCTCAAATCGAAGGACGTTGTCCTGGGGTTGTATAGTTCGATCCATGCCACCGCGCCCTCGCTGGGTAACTTGAAAGTGACCGGGAAAACGAGCACCTCGTTGAGCACGGGACCATCGTAGGCCGTGACATAGTTTTTGGCGCCGGGGCTCGCGCTTGAGGGGAAACGCTGAAGAGTGCCCCCCCCATCTGGTATGCGACCCTCCGAAACCCCCTCCAATTGGGGACCATAATTAAGCCTCGATCCCAGGGCTCCCCTCGAATCGTGAAGGATGAAGGCTCCCCCGGCTGCCGGCAACTTGAAGTCGAGATTCTGAGGTCCACTTCCTTCATCCGCAAAAAACTGGAGAAAGCCCCCGGGTGGCACGACGGTGTGACTCATGATGCGGTCCGTCGCGTTGCTTGTTCCCACATAAATCCCAAACAAATCCACAGGCCACTGCGCGTCCGGATTGTAGAGTTCGATCCAATCCGCCTCCCCCGCAATCGCGTTAGCCAGGTATTCATTGACGATCAAGCCGCTTTGCGAACCCGTTCGCGCGGATTCGTTTGGACCTCCCGGAGTTGGTTCCGTCATGGCCCAACCGCCCTCCGCAGAGCTGATTCGACCCAGCCCCACGTCGGCAATTTGGGGACCAAAGCGCAGCCCGTCCACGCGGTTGGTTTTGGAATCGTAAAGAGAGATGGAATCCCCCTTCCGGCTCAGCGCGAAACCCGTGTGCAACCCGGGTGCAAGGATGTCGCTATCGCACCAAATCAAGAGATATCCTCCGGCAGAAATTCGTGTTCCCGCCGGGAAGACGTATTTTCGCGGATTTGTCCCATCCGAAAGACTCCATCCCGTCAAATCGACGCTCGTTGCCGTCAGGTTTCTCAATTCAGCCCAATCCTGATGCGTGCCTGCGTTCGAAACTCCGGCCAGGTTCTCCGCGAGGAGTTCGTTCAAGACGATGGTTGCCGATGGACGCGCCTCCTGAGGCATCCCAGGGGTGCCCCCGCTGCGGGCGCTGGCTTTCCAGCTGTTTGGATCATTCGTATCGGCATCTTCCTCAGTCCACTCCAAGGAATACCCCAGCCCGTCTGCCGCCAGCGGCCAGCCCTCCCCGTCCTTGTAATCGACAGAGCCCACGATGTTTCCGGCTCGGTCCTTCAAAGAGAGTTTCTCGCCGCCGTTGGACAGGCTTCCCCCGTAACGGTCGAAAACCGGCACCCCGGGGTATCGTTGGGCAAACAACGTGGGGTTGAGCGAGGAACTCAAAACGATTCTGCCACCCGGTGCGAGCGAGCCGGAAGTCTCCGAGAACCGATAGTCAATTCCGCCAAAATTCATTCCTGCAAGGGGCGCGGGAATTCCGCTTGTGTTGGACAGTTCCACAAACTCATACGCATCCCCGCCAGGAGGGTTATACATGATCTCGCTAATCCGGATGGGGGTGCCCAACTCCTCCACTTGGAAGGACGCCTCCATCAGGGCGCTCCAGTTCGTTCCGACCAGCGCCCGGGCTTTCATCTGCGTCGACTCCCTCAAAACCGGAGGCGTGGAAGGAAGGTAACCTATCGCATTGCTCGAAATCGTCGCCAGCAGCGGGACTCTCGGATCCGTTCCGTCGACCGTGTAGTAGATCGTCCCCTGGAGGTTTGTCATCACCAACGGAAAACCGGAGTTCACACGACCCCCTAACTGGATGAATGCGGGAGCGTTTGAAGACATCAAGAGTTTCGCCGCGTTCATGTGGTTCATGATGTTTTTGCGACGGTTGGCCAGCCAGGAAGTCGATACGGGATTCCGAAACCCAGATATGGTGGTGCTCATCAGGCTCCTTTGCTCCTCTGCGCGCAGCTTGATGCGCTCGTCCGTAAGAGCGCCGCCGTTGAAATAATGTTTATGAACTCGATCAGCCCAGAGCTGGCGGAACTCGGCGCTCAGCTTCAACCGCTTGTAAAAGGTGGCAATTTCGGAGTCTCCACCCAATTCCGAGGAGAGTGTGTTGTTGGAAACATTTCTCCCTTGGTTTTCAAACGCCCATTCCGCATCCCAGATGTAGAACCGGAATTTTCCACCGGGCACTCGCTCCCTCGCGGCACGCCAGTTGTTGTGCGGCCAATCGCCCGTTCCCGCATAGATATTCGCCAGCAGATAATCGACAAAGTTGGCAAGGTCGAGGCGCTTGGAGATTTCCGTATAAGTAGCGGCATCGGCGGGACCCTTGCCCGAGTTCACAAGTGTTTTCAAGGCGTTCCAGGCGGTCGAGTCCCCCTCGCGCAACTCCCCCCCTTGCGCGATCACATCCCATTTGCTGCCGCCTCCATGCCAGGACTGGAGAAAGCCCACGTCAATCCTCTCGGTGGGGTTGTAATAGCCCTTATACTGCCCGTTCAAAAACAAATGCACATAGGTCCCATGACTCGAGGGTTGGCCCGTGTCCCCGTATAACCGGCGTACGAGTTCGTCCACCACAAATGGGTTGGTTGGATCGTTCATTCCCGCGCGCAACACCAAACCGTCGAAGGACGTCACGGGTATCCCAGGAATGAGGGGATATTCTAGTCTGCCGGAGCCATAGTCGCCTCGAAAATAAAATCGGAATGAATACTTTCCCGCCGGAGGCGAGGAGCTTCGATAATTATAAAGTCCCCGAATGTAGGCCCCTCCCTGGACGCGCAAGCCCGCATCCAAAGCAAAACCTTCCTCCCCATCAGGTCGGATGTATTCCAGAGAAACTGGGCGCTCCCAGGCGAGGCCGTGTTTGCTCGTGTTGCGCGGGGATGACTCCATGATTCCTGTCGCGCCATACAAATTATTAGTCGCCGTGGTGACCGACAAAACGGGGATGTTACGCCGGTTCTGCGGGAGCCCATAAAGATACGTGTGCGTCCCGACACGCGAGGACAAAAGAGCGTCCGCGAAGCTCGCGGCCCGGATCACCCTCGTGGCATCGATGAGTATCGGATCGGTGTACAGGACCCCGTTGCTCTCGGAAGGCACGCTGCCGTTAGTCGTGTATCGGATTATCGCACCGGCGGTGGAAGTGGACAACGAAAGTTTGAACGGCATGTTGAAATAGCCGCGTTTCACGCTGAAATGAACCTCTGACACGGATCCAACGATCACGCTCGACGGGTTAGGCGCCCCGGGAGATCCCTTCGCATAAAACCTCCAGTTCCCTTCAGGATCCCGCCCGAAAGAAAAGTCCACGCGCTGTTCCGGGCGCTTTCCATCCACGAAACTCACCGCGCGCCTGGGAGAATCAGGGCTGTAAAGGCCGATGAATTCCCCTGCCCCCAGCTTGAAGTTCGTGTGAAGTTTCCCGGTCAAGGATGTCGGAGACCTGTTTTTCGCCGAAGCATAAACAACAAGGTACCTTTTCGCCGGCAAACTCACCGCCGGGAAGACCCATTTTCCAGGCTCGTCTCGTTCATCGGTAAGGCTCCATCCGCTGAGAGATGCCGTTGAATCGCCCCGGTTGTAGATCTCAATCCAGTCAGGCGTATCCTGCTCCTCATCTTTGAGCCCCGTTCCATTCTCCTCCATGAATTCGGTAATCACCAAATCTGGCAAGGGTGCTAGAGGATCGTAACTGCTACGCCAGGAGAGGCCTTGGAACAAGTTCCCAGCCCCATCCCTGATCTGCTGGTCAGGAGCCCACGAAAAAGTCACTGCACCACGGCTCGGTTCGGCAAAGCGAAACACGTACGGACCCGCCCCCGCGCCGCTCACCTCCGATGCCGCTCGTTCGTTCACGAGCAAATCCAACGACCTTACACCGAACACGGGTTCGTCGAAGAGGACCTCCAACTCGGTCAACTCACGCACCGTCACTGCCACCGCAGGCCGCGTTGCAACCACCACGGGGGCGTCGGGGTCCGCCAATTCGTAAACCCATACTGAACCCGCCGCGTCGCCGTTAAACGGGTTCGGAGGGGTCGCCAAATCGGCGATGCCATGGGTCGTGTTCCAGAAGCACTGGATGGTTCCGATCGGCGGTTGAACGAAAGTGAAAGTATAATCCCGACCAGCGCCCACAACGGAGGCAGCCGGCGTGCCGTTCACAAAAAAGTCGGACGCATCCACGCCGCTGACCGGCTCCGAAAATTCCACGGAGACCGAGGTGAGTGAAGAAACCACGCCAGGTGCTGGCGACACATGGATGATGGCCGGAGGAATCTGCTCATTGTCCATCGATCGCAGCTGGGCATCAAACACAACGTCGCTGCTGGTCAAATTCACATTGAACACCTGGACTGCCAGGACGTTTTCCCCCTGAAGGAGGGCGGCCATACTGGGTGAGGGTTCATAGCTGGTCATTTGGACGGGTTCAGCCACGTTGGCGGACGCAAGAGAATTGAACAAGGGCTCTCCCGCCGGAGCTGATAGACTCGCAATCCGAACACCATTAAGCCACGCTATGAAACCATCGTCGCACATCGCTGAAAAATCGAGCGAAGCCACAGTGTTGAGGTTGTCCACCGTGAACTTTTTCCTCAAGAACAACGTGGAGTAATTGTTGCTCATGTCGGTCAGCGCCGTGCCTGAGTTCAGAGGTTCGCCGTAGTAAAACGGAGCAGCGCCGGTCAGCCAATTGGCGTCCTCAAAGGAGAGCCCCCGCCAAGCCGTGGTGTCGGGTTTCGAAGCCTCGGTTTTCCCCTTGAAATAGCGCCAGACGGAGTTGGTCGAAACCAACTCCGAAGCTTGGACGCTGCCCGACAAACCCAGTAGGAAGCACGCCATGAGAAATCCCATCGGAGCACGACGTTGGAAGCCGAGGTCTTTTAAACCGTTGTTGCACTGATCAAACATAATCTTGTTCACACAATCCAGCATACGAGGCCGCTTGACCTTTGCTGATGAAGGTTCCTTGGCTCGAATCACGGAGCCTTGGGGCTGATAACCCGGTAAAATCTTGCGCCGGTTGAAGCGCTGATGACATCGCGAACGGACATTGGCACGGGGCTCGGGCTGGCCTCAGCAGCCGCATCGACATCGAACAATTTCAACCAGGGTGCCTGGGAATTGCCCATCGTCTCCCGGTACAGAACAGAATAACCTTTCCCCGGCGCACCGTTCCACTGTAGCCGCACGTCTCGCGCCGGGGTCGAACTAATGCTCAATCGTATGCCTCCACCCGCGACGGTGCCTAAACCAGCACCGGGCGTCGGGGCAGCGGCAATCCAAGACGTCGCCTGGTTGCTGTCCGGGGCGAGATCGATCCTGTTCAAGGAAGCTCCCTTGCCATCCGCATCTTCGGGCCACGGTCCGATATCGTCATAAGTGACTTCATCCACAACCGCACCGCCGTCCGCCGCGCGCAACCTGACCGTCTCCCCTCCGTCACTCAGTTTACCCGCGAAAGGCCCCAGCACTAGGCTGCCCGGGTCCATGCCATACCGCGCCCGGAAAAGTTCAGGCGTTGTGTTCGCGATGACTAAAAGGGCGCCAGGTCCCAACCGGCCTTGGAGTTCGAAGTCAATTCCTCCAGAAACCTTGACTCCATTGAGGTCGAGCATTGCCGTGGGGCTCATGTTCTTCAATTCCACAAATTCGAAGGACTCCGAGTCGGTTGCGTGATAATGAATTTCCGATATCCTCAAGAACGCCTTCAAAGCCTCCGCCTGCTCCGGGTCTCCGGCGACGAACTCGACAGGTGGCGACCATTGACTCCACCGGCCGGTCACATCTTTCATTTTGACACGAGCTCGGTAGGATCGGCCCACTTTCATCATCCCTTGAGGAAGAGTCGTGATCGAAACTTGGTTCAAGAGCTCTCCACTTTCCCAGACGGGTGCAATTTCGTATTTCCGTGGTTTCCCGGGGTCGAAAGCAGGCAGATTCGTCCCACTGATTTCCGCAAGGCGCCATTGCATCGCGGCGAACCCCGCGCTTCCGGCGTAAACGGAAGCCTCAAGAACAATCCTGTTGATGGGGAAACCTGCCGGACCTCTCGCGATCAAGCTAGGACGCTGCGGGATGGCCGTGTCACGCGCCAGCGAATCCAGAAGCACTCCGCGCGCATTCACGTAGGCCTTCATCTTCGCCAGCATGCCCTCGAAGTTCTTGGTGCCGATTCCAGCTTGGTAATAGCGGCCCTGCCCCGCTTTTGATGAATTCACAATCGCGGTGTTTCTCATGACTGGGTTGAAGTCCCACTGCGCGCGATCCGGTTCTATGAACGAAGGTCCCCCAGCGGGATCCCGGATCATCGCCGCGTATTCATCAATCAATTTTCCAGTTTCATCCGCGTTGAATAGCAAATCCCTCAGCTCGCGCACCCGGTTTCGATATTCCAACACCAGCGCTGGCCGGGTGCTCGCCAGGACCCGGTTCTTGAACGGCTCCTGCCCTCCCCCATACATGTTGTCAGACCATGTGAGATCGAGATCCCACGGATGCACCGACCACAAGCCTGTCTCTGGGTTTCTGTAATAAAAAAAGTTCTTCCCAGCTCCCTCATCGATGTCGTAATGGTGGATGGCTTCGACGATCGCCCGATAGCTGTAATACTTTCCGAGATTGAGGTTGGTTCGCCACCAAGCATCCGTCACGTTTGCTCCCCGGTATGTGCTGATGAATCCATTCAAATCTGATTTGTCGGAGGGACCGCTTTGGCCCAAATTATTCAACTCCCCAGTGCCTCCCTCCATCTTGTAGAGATTGCCATCCGGCATCCCGTGCTCGTCCAAAAATCGGCCATCCTC
Organism: Verrucomicrobiales bacterium; assembly: GCA_947487925.1. GTDB lineage: Bacteria > Verrucomicrobiota > Verrucomicrobiia > Limisphaerales > F1-80-MAGS106 > F1-80-MAGS106. Next base: position 6,922 of record CANLCA010000137.1, read on the forward strand.
CTGTTCCAACGCCAAGTACAAGCCCCAAAAATCGCCGACATACTGATTCTGTTCGCTCGACTCGCTCTCCTCGTCGATGATCCGAAACTGCACAAAAGTCGTTTGCGGCGCTTCGACCCCGGCCATTTGAAACAATCTGAACCCCACCGACTCGAACATCCCTTGCTCGCCTCGATGGAAATAATCGCCTTGCTGGATGCAGGCGCCCAAGTTTAGTTTCGTCCACTTGGTGGCGTATTTTTCGCCGTAATTGCCCCGACCTTGAAAATCGTGGC
>CANLCA010000138.1 GCA_947487925.1 Verrucomicrobiales bacterium
CGATGCCCCGCGCTCCGCCTCCACCATGGCTCGGGGGTCAACGTCGCCCAGTGGTCGGACTCCTTCAACCGCCCCTCTCCGAGGTCATAGCGAGTCTGAGAGCTGAGCACGAGCCATGACCAGGGCTCCCAATCCAAATCCGAGTAGATGTCGGCAAAAGTGCTTTGATTGGGACGAGGATGGACTCTCCAATCCGTATAAACAGCCCAGTTCAAGAAGTTGACAACCTCCCCGTCCCGCTTCGTCTGCACCTTGTTGCGCACGCCGTAACGAATCACGTTTTGACTGTCGACCGAATCAATCGAGTTATAATCGGGATAGTCCAGCGGGAGCAGTCGAAAAGTGGGGAGTTCGTAGTCGAATTGGGGCAACTGCGGGGGCAATTTGTTAGGAGAGGGGACAAACGCATAATTCACGGTCGGTTCAAAGATGTGTCTGACGCCATCCATCTCCCAAAACTTGTTTCGAACCCCGGGCCAGATCCGTGACGCCTTGGAAGACACCTCCATGCCCGTGTTGAAAACCCATCTGTTTTCTGCGTCTAGAGTGCTTCCCAGGCCGTCCGTCTGGCCGTAATAAGTGAAACGCCCCCCAACCCTCGGCGCGACGTTCAACCAGCCAAAGAGATTTTTGGGCAACACGAGCTGGTGGTAAGAATCAGCACGCATGGCGCCGTAGTCCGGACTCAGGTTATCCGAGAATTTCCGTTGGAAATACCCGATCGAACTCTGGCTCTCGTAGTAAACAGGACTGCCACCCAATTGCTGCCTGAGTGCGTCAAATTTCAGGTCCGGCAATCGTTCTATAGTTTCATAAAAATCATTGATCTGAGGCTGGGCCAAAACGTTCAGATTGTAGTTGGACCAGGCCTGATTGATTTCCACGAAGGAATTCGGCTGCGGATTCCTTCGGTGTTCGGCTTCGAAAAAATCCCGTTGAACCTGGGCATCGGTGTAGTCGCGAACCATGATGCTGGCTGTCAGATTCGTCGCCAGATCTGCCCGGTGATAAAATTCAATCTTCCGCCGCTCATCTGGTATAGGAAGCTGGGCAGGGTTGAGACCGGGTTCCTCGTCATGCAAATAGTAGAACGAGAACTTTCCCGCGCCGTAATGTCCCAGGTCATAGTCGAGATCAGGCCCGACACCCAAACCCCGACGCTGGCGGTAATCGAAATGCAACGCCCCGCTGAGTTTGTCGTTCCAGTACCAGTTGTAGGCCCCCAACAAATAAGGCCCGTAAACACTCCGAAACCCGGGTGTGAGCACCACGTTGTTTGGATGTCTCTTCAAGCTTCTGTGGTACAGTGGAAAATACATCACCGGAGTGTTGCCCAAGTAAAGAGTTGCCCCCTTGGCTTCCACAAAATCGCCCGGCACGAAAGTGAACTCCTTCGCTCGAATCGTGTAACCCGGCTCATCCACATCGTCCGTCGTGAGCCTGGGTCGCAGGACGCTATACGTGTTGTTCGAGCGCGTAGAAGTGGCGGAATCCCCAGAAATGAAGACCGGTATTGAACCTGTGCGGAACTTCCCTGACTCGAAGACCCCCGTGTTGAAATTATATTTGGCTGATTCGCCTTTCCAGGTTTGGGCATCGCGCTGCAAAACAACATTCCCATGCACCTCGGCCTCCCGGGATTGCGGGCTGGCCATCCCCCAATCTGCAGTCAGCACCGCGTTGCTATAGGTGATCACGACACCGTTCGTGAACACAAAAGCGTTCCTTTCAAAACTGAACTCCACTTTGCTTTTCTCCCCGAGGGCTCTCACATTGAAATCACCCAAGGAAGCCGCGCTCACCCTCGAGACAGACATCCCACTGAGGATCGCGACGAGAAAAATAAGGCACGCCAACCACTGCCCACCATGTGATCTCATAAAGCTTGGCTTGGCATCATTTCCAGAGAACTCGGCACATTTTGACCCGGCGCGACCACGAACAGTCGGGGCGCACCCAAGGAGACTCCCGCGACAACGAGGCGGTTTGAGCGAAAGGCCGGAGCCACGAGTCGACACAGTTGTGAATTTTCCGACAAAACGCTCAATGCTCATGAAGTCTCCCAAAGCTACTCAATCCCATCAAGCGCTGCCAAGCGGGATTTCGAGGTCGCCCGATTGATCGCGAGTATTCGGCATGGGAATTGCTTTAAACTTCCAGCCGTATGAATACATTTGGAACAAAACTCCCGAAGGTTCGGCTGAAGCTTGCCTTTGCCGCCGCACATCCGCCGAGCCAAGCCCGCTTTGTGAGGAAAACGGTTCCCCTCGCACTCTACCTCATGCATCTGCGGCAACGCCTCACAGCACACCCCATCGCGAAAGCTTTCTCCCCAGGGCGCCCAGTTGCGAATGACTCCGACAAAGGCTTGGGAAATCCTGCTCCAAAGTTTCCAGTGTGGGAATCGCACCCCAAGCCGTTACGGTAAAGAATTCCAAAGCGCGATCCCCGCCAATCCCCATATCCTGACGCTGACGCGCCATGCGTTGACGCAATGCCAGCGACCATTCATCGAAGGTTGTAGGAGCCTTGATTTCATGACGGCCGATCCACGGGATCCACTCCTGAAATTGCGATCGATGGCAGTACGCGCACTGGGCAATCACAGGAAAAGCATCCTCCACATCCACAGCCAGATCAAAGTGGTTGTCTCCGAACATATAGCCGTCATACACGTTCAGAATCACAGGGGTTTTCAATGGAACCGATTGGGTTTCGTCGGTGGGATAGATGTCTGAGAATGCATGGGGCACATTGATCAGGTAGGCCACCCTCCTCACGGCCTCCGCAATCGTGAGGTGATCCGTGTGAACTCCCATCAACGGATCTGTAGGCAGGGGCGGGCAGAATAAATAGTCGGGCTCAAACGCACGAATCGCTTTCCAAAGCGATGCCAATACGGGGCGTGTCAGCAATCCTCCTTCCGAAAATGAGCTCCCATCTGAGAGTTTCAAGAGCTGGAAATCATAGCTGCCGATCTTCGCCGACTCCTTTTGCTCCACTAACCGAATCCAAGCTGTCTCCTCCCGGGTCCGGGAATGATGTCCTGCAGCCCCGTCCGTGCAGACCAGAACCCTTGCAGAGAGCTCTGTTCCAAGAGCTCGACGCCACATCTCGAAGGTTCCTCCAGCGGTCAGCTCGAAGTCGTCAAAATGCGCGTGTACATTGAGGATTCTCACAATTCATTTCTTGAACAGACCGCCGATCCCCTTGGTCAATTTGTCCACCTGCCCCTTGGCGCCATCCCCTAGGTCCTTGGCAGCGTTGGTGACCTCCTTCCCAAGTTTTCCCAAAGCCTCCCCAACCACCCCCATCGTCTCGTCCAGCACTGCTTTTACGATCTTCTCGGAGAGTTCTCCCGGCGTAATCCCGTCCCCGCCCTTGCCGAGGTCTGTCAACCGAATGCGTGGCAACGACACGGTCACGGACTTTCCACCCAACAAAGTGACGTTGAGATTCACTTTTCCATCGCTGACGACGAACTCATCGATCTGAATCTTCTTGGACCCCGCCGCCTTTGGGGAAGCCTGGTCCGTGGCAGTGAATGCCTGCACGTTTTGGAGAATCTTGTTCAGGTTATTTTCTTTCAAACCTCCCTCGAAAGTGATTTCCGGCGCCACCACGTTCACCGAGCGGACCACGATTTTCTCCTGCATCAACGTGAGGGTGTCAACCACCACAGTAACCTCACCGACCTTCACCGCGTTGGGAGTCTTGAATCCCACTGGATTGCCAACCACCAAGCCTTTAAGGCCTCCGCGCCCTGAAAGCATCGAAACAGAAGCCCCCTCGAGTTTCACTTCTACCTTGGCAACCTTAGGCCCGATAGTTTCAACACTTTTCTTGACAATTGAATCGATAAAAAACATGGCGACGAAAACGCCCAGAACAAAAATCAAAAGCCCGGCCGCTAGAACTCTCAGAAGCGTCTTCTTCATTCCCTCAGTCTGCGACGTTCTCGATCCAAAGTAAAGGAGCAGTCCTTATTGCCTTTGTTTGATCCGGTGAATTCCATCAAGACGACCGTCTTGGCAGCCCGCTCTTTGGAGAGTCGATTTTTGGGAATCCAAGTTCCACGAGGCCTTTACCTCGGGGCCAAGCGGTTTTAAGATGAAGACTCCCTGACCGTTCTTGAGAAACCGCGCGATCCGTTCGTCCATATTTAGCTATTTCAACGGCATGGTCGCGGCCGATTACTGATTATTGAGATTAGACAAAGGGCTCTGCTGAGCGGAAAAACGGGCAACTTGACCCCGACCGGTTGTTGGTGCATGTTCAGTGAGTTCGCTTTGTGGGGGCGTACTGGTTTCGACCTGGAAGATACGTCAGAGGCGGCATGCCGAGGATGGTTCGTTGGCCTCGTAAATCACCGGACCAAAAAACAACTGCTAATCAAGAACTAGCTCTCGCGGCCTAAGTGCTGCGACGTTCACCCAGCGACACCTGCTGGTTGGGATGAACGCCATTGCAGGTTGGATTGAGGGCGGAATCGGCGCGTCATCAATCGAGACTTTCTCATGCTGAATACGCAGCGCGACTCGTGTCGGATCGTTATCGCGCGGCCGACAACTCTCTTCCGACTAAGCATGTAGTCGCGGCTGGTTTACCTACCAGGGACGCGGGTTCAACTCCCGCCGCCTCCACCACTTTTTAAGGCCATTTCGTGGACATTTGGGTTCAGTTGTGAAACGTTTGTGACACTGGAAACGAATGAAAACACACGGCACAACTCGAAAACCCCGTAGGGTCAAAATATTCGAATCCGCTGATGTGCGCGAGGATTCGTTTCCAGTTCATTGAGCGGAGCAATGGCGTCAGCGCAGGATCGTACGCAATCACATGAACGGGCCGAAACGATTGCGGATCAGCGGATTCGAATATTTTGACCCTACGGGTTATAGTTCGATCGACGGGTCGTTGCTCAATCGAGGACACGACGTGGGGAGGAGCCCCATCGCTCGTGTGCTCAAAAAGGCTGGGATCGAGCCAGCGCCGCGACGGAAGCATGGCATGACTTGGGCGGAGTTCCTTAAGAGTCATTGGAATGTTCTGGCCGCGACGGATTTCTTCACCGCTGAAGTTTGGACTGTTGGCGGATTGATCCGCTACCACGTGTTGTTGGTCATCCGGCTGGCGACGAGAGAAGTGAAGATCGCCGGAATCATCGCGGAACCGAATGATGTTTGGATGAAACAAATCGCCCGGAACCTGACAGATGGATTGAACGGTTTCCTCAACGGCTGCGGGTATTTGATTCATGGCCGGGCACCGAGTTTCTCCAACTCTTTCGGAGACATTCTCAAACAAAGCGGGGTCAAAACGATTCGTCTTCTCAGAAAAAGTCCCGATCTGAATTCCTTCGCCGCGCGCTGTGTCCGTACGGTAAAAGAGTTGTGTGTCGATCCGATGATCTTCTTTGGTGAGCAATCCCTTCGCCACGCTCTTGCTGAGACTCAAAGTTTCTACAACCGGTAGAGACCACACCAAGCATTGGAAAACCGGATCATTCAACCGGAGTTCAAGAGCGTGGTGACTGTTGGACAAATCGCATGTGGGAGCCGTTCGGGTGGAATGCTCAACTATGATTACCGGGAAGCTGCATGACTCGGAAGGTGATCACATTTTGGGACATTACGCCATGGAAAGAACTGCTGCCGCAATTATCGCATTGCCGCGGTTGATTTTGGCTAGGAAATCGAGGCATGCTGGCTGTGATGCGACTTTTAAATGCCATTCTTGGTGATGCTTCCGAGATCGATATTGAAGCTTTGGAAAAAGAATTTGCCCGCGTCCTCGGCGAAGGTGAAGAAATCGAGAAGGCGTTCGTGCTGGTGCGCGATCTAATCGTCTTCACGCGCAAACGGATGATCCTGGTGGATAAGCAAGGGCTCACGGGCAAGCGCAAGGAGTATCACTCGATTCCCTACCGCAGCATTGTCCATTTCAGCGCGGAATCGTTGGGCCATTTCGATCTCGATGCGGAGCTGAAAATTTGGATTCACGGACAAGCCGAACCGAAGCAGTTTAGCTTCCGTCGCGACACCAGCATTTTGGAAATTCAACGCACTCTCGCGACTTATTTGGGAGGGTGAAACTGATCGGCTGACCGACTAGGATTGAGCCTTTTTATGGAGAACCCGCCAACGCCACCAAGCCTTGATCGCTCCAAATCAGATGGGGGGAACATCTAATTTGGCTAGCTTTGAAGACCGTCTGCCTGCTTACGGGGCTGGTTGTTTTGCTGACAGTGGCAGTGTTTTTGCCGAGCTTCGTGCCGGCGAGGGACACGGCACGACTGAACTCCATCATCATTAATCTCCGCATTCTCGAAGGAGCCAAAGATCAATGGGCTTTGGACCGTAGCAAGAAGACAGGTGAAATGCCGCTCGAATCGGATCTGACTCTTTACCTAAACAATGGACGAATGCCAGCAGTGGTTGTGGGTGAATCCTACAAGATTCATCCCGTTGGCAGCAACTCGACCGCTGTCGCCCAGGTCAAGCTGGGCTCGATTCCAACCGGGAGCGCGATCACCATTCCGTGAAATACTTTTTGACAATCCATTCTGGCTGCCACTGATCAGTTTTACGGACCTTGCCGGTGAGATCGAGGTGGGGCAAAGAAAGTTTCTCGCGCGGCAGCGGCAGGGTATCGCCGACTTTCATCAGGCCGCGCAAACGGGCCACATCGGCGCTGAATTCAGCGCGGCCAGCGAGGGCTCTTTTTTCTTCAGGATCATGCTTCAGATCGAATAACTGCCAGTGGCTGATTTTCAGCTGGACGATCAATTTCCAGCGTTCATCGCGAACCGCGCGTTGGAGGCCCAGGAACGGCAGGAAAACAGATTCGCGCACTTGAGGCTTTTTGTCCTCCCAGACCGGGCGCAAGCTGGCGCTGTGCTGGCCGAGAGGTGACGGAAGGGAGGGCACATCGCAAAACGTCGGGAACAAATCGAGGAGGTTGATGCAGTATTTCCTGCGCTGCCCCTGTCAGTCAGGCGCGGATAATCCAGGTGGCCGATGAGGGCCAGGTGATCTACAAGACCGGGGACGATCGTCGCGGGCGATTTCCCGAGGCCGCCAGCGATGATCTGATGGCCGACCCGCGCAACACTGAGGCGGGATCGATCGGGCCTCTGGGACACGCTACTATTACTTCGGCGTCGCGAACCGGCCCCTCGCTC
>CANLCA010000139.1 GCA_947487925.1 Verrucomicrobiales bacterium
AGCCAGACAGAGAGTAACGGAGTGATGACATGGGCCCAGTAGGCCCCGCTTCGGAGGTGCGGGTTTTTCAGTTCAAAAAAATCCAGTCGCGTGAGGGCCACGCCTGAAAATAAAAGAATCAAGCTGACCGCGAACAAACCGTACCCGACCCGCACGGCGATGCGATTGGGGCGGTCGTGCGCGTTGATAATATGTCCGATGCCGAAGATCACAAAGGGGACCACCAAAATCAGACCCAGAATCAAATGGGCCAGAAACATGTATTGATAAAAGTAGTTTTGGTAGGAAAGCCCGTTGAGCTTCTCGAGGAGAGTGATGCTGACGAGATAGGCAGAATTCGCCCCTAGCAAAGCGACCAAGCCGAGCACCACGTAGAGCAACACCCGCAGCCGCGGGCCTATCGCTCGCACGTACTTTCGTTTGCTGGCCGTTGTTTCAGTGGAGTTTGACATAACCATATTTTCGCCGCCCCGATGCCGCCTGATCCGTGGAAGCGACGGTTCAGATTCAATCAAATGGATGGGTGCTTTGCCATCAAGATCACGCGTTAAGGGGCGAGAGCGAGGTTTTCAGGGGCGAGGAGGATTGTTTTCAAGGGCAGAGGCAGCGATGACTCGATTTCTGTTCTGGGAAGTGGGTGCCAAAGTCGTCCACATTTAATGAAGAGACGGTTCCAAAGCAAAGTAGCCGAGGTTCAAAGGATTTATTGTCCGTTTTCCAACCACCAAAAGGTGACTTTGAAAACATCTCGAAGAACACGAATTCTTCGATGCGCCTTGGCCCCATGGCATCTGCGCGTCTAATCCCTGTTGCTGCCTGATGGCATGGGTACTGCGCTAGGGCCGACAGGGCGTAGGAGTGGTTTTTGAATTGACTGCCCGGGGGCTTTGGGGAGTTGTAGTGGATTCCCATGAATCAAGAAACCATCCTCTCGAGGCGAAGCTTTGTGAAATCGACGGCCGCGTTGGCTGGGACCTTGGCCGCCGGAGGCTTGAGTGTCTCGAAAGTTCTCGGAGCCAACACCCGGATACGAGTGGGTGTGATTGGCTGCGGAGGGATGGGCACGGGGCATCTCGCAGAGATGGTTCGCCGGTCGGAGGCTGAGAACATCGAAGTGGTCGCGGTTTCGGACGTGTATCAGCGACGGTTGTCCCGAGCCAAGGGGATTTGCAAAGGGGTAGGCTATTCAGATTACCGGAAGCTTTTGGAGCGGCCCGACGTGGATGCAGTTCTGATTGCGACTCCTGATCATTGGCATGCGAAGATTTCCATCGATGCGATGGAATCAGGCAAGCACGTTTATTGCGAAAAACCGATGACTCACAAGGTGGAGCAGGCGATTCAGGTTCGCGACGCGGTGCGCCATCACAAAAAGGTTTTTCAAGTGGGGCCAAACGCGACCGCTGAGGACGGTTATTGGAAAGCGGCCAAGGCGATCCGCGAAGGGTGCATAGGAAAAGTGACCTGGGCGCATGGTTCGTACAATCGGAACGCGCGGCACTGCCTTTTCAACGAACATCAAAAGATCGACCTCACCGCGGGGCCTGGAAAGTCCGGTGAGGACCAGATCGACTGGGATATGTGGTTAGGCCACAAATGGGGGCTGGCTCCCAGGATCCCATGGAATCCAGAGCATTTCTTTCGATTTCGAAAGTACTTTCCTTACAACGGTGGGGTTGCGACCGATTTGCTATATCACAAACTGGCGCCGCTCCTGATCGCCATTTCCGGTCAGAACGGGGAATACCCCTTGAGGGTGAATGCCAGCGGGGGGTTATACATGGAAAAGGATGGGCGGGAAATCCCCGACACTTTCCTGATGACGGCGGATTATCCCAGCGAGTGGTCTCTTTTCCTCGTGAGCACCCTGACAAACGATGCGGGCATACCGGATCGCATCTACGGCAAACACGGCACTTTGGAGCTGGGAGGTGAGCCCAAACTCAAGTTCAACGGGGATTTTAAGGAGGAGTTTCGCGCGAAAAACGGCGGCCGTGAGGAGGCCAATCTTGACGTCGAAAAAGGCCGTGATTTGAAGGGCAACTGGTTCGACGCCATCCGTGGGAGCGACACCTTGCGTTGCAACGTTGAATTGGGAACCAGCACCATGGTCGCGATCAAGATGGCTGTGGATTCATATCGTCAGCGAAGAACGATGATTTGGGATGCCAAGGCTGAAAAAGTCCGCGTGTCCTGACTGGTCCTCAACCTGCTTGGGCGGCCCCAGGCATACAACCGTGAAACGGTGCTGACCAGGGCGAATCTTCGCAACTTTCTAGCGATAAAGTGCTTCCAGGGTTCTTCTCAGATCCAAAAGGCACAGCCTCATTCCTGGTCAAGCCTCGCTCATCCAGGCCGTTGCAAATCTCCACCCCGCTCAGTTGCCGTTTTCAGATTTACTGAGCGGCCTTTGCTCGATAGAAGCGTATGCTCGATGCGCCACGAGTTTCATTGAAGCTCAGACGCCCTTGGGGGTCGGTGCGTTTCACGGCCAGGAAAGACCAGCTCATGAGATCAATCGAAGTCTCCACCGTGTAATCGCGATCAGGTTCTCCTGAACCCTCGATTTGGATTTGACCGGTTTGGGTCAATCGAGGAGCGCCAAAAACAAACTCGTTGTCTTTGATCGTCACCCTGCATTGAGAGACTTGGCCAATGCCCGCGCCCTTTGGAGATCCGGCGGACAGAGCGAGTTTCAGCATGAAAGTCTCATCCTTCTCCGGCTCCCGATCTTCTTTCACCGGGATTGACACGATCTTGGAGATCTGGCCAGGAGCAAACGCGACCTGGAAGGGAGTTGCGTCAAAATCAAGCCCTGCCCTTGCGCTCCCGATTTCCTCCTGAGTTGTGATGAGAAGCGTGACTTGACCGGATGCGCCGCCGGAGCGCGTGATCAAAAGCGGCCGTGTCGATGTGCTTCCCCCTTCGCTGATGTCAGCGGAAGCACTGCTGAAATTGAAAGTGCCTATCGAATCATTATCCACGATTTCAACCGTTGCCGCAGAGACGCCCAGCTGAGCTCCAACGGGGCTGCCGGGAGTCAGAGAAAGAGACAGTGTAAACGTTTCGCTGGCTTCCAGCACGTCATCGTCCTTGATGATGGTTGCCCAGTCGATAGACTTGCTGATCTCTCCGTCAAGAAAAGTGACGCGAAGAGGGCTCGCGGCGTAGTCGCCGAGGTCGGTCCGTGCAGTTCCATCCTTGAACGAGAGGTCCAAACTCACCTGTCCCTGGTTTCCGTCCTTGCGGATGATTGTCAACAACGGGGAGATTTGCGCTGCCTCGTCCACTGAAAGAGAGTTCATGGTCAGGGAGAACGTGCCCGTGCGAATGTCGGCACCCGTCACGTCCCCGACGGGCGCGTTTCTGACAAGGTTCACCAACGCCGCACCAGTGGACGAAGTCACTGTCTCCTCAATGGGGGTGCTTCCCTGGGCTGACTCCGCGAGGCGGTCAGAAATGGCTCCTTGGGTAATCCCTTGGATCCGCGCGAGTTCGGTGGCAATAAAGGAGGCGTTGGACCCCGATGAAGTGAACTGGTCTTTGAGGATGTTTCCATCGGCGATGATCGTTGCTGCTCCCTCAGCGAGTCCAGGTTCAACGTTGATCCCGTCGATCGCCGCAGTGGTTTGGATGACGGTTTGGAGGGTGGCTTTGTTGCTCAGTTCCACCACCGTGGATTTGATGATCGTTTGGGCCAGAACGTCGGTCACTGAGTTCGCGATTTCGCCCTCTGTTTTGGTGAAGGTAGTTCCACCAATCAAGGCGGCTCTTTGGGTGACCGTATCCTGGATTTTTGCCGCAGCCCCGAGCACAACGGTTGAAGCCGCGTCATTGATCGAGGAGGCCTTTATCGGATCAAATGTGGAGAGGTCGACCGATGCCGGGATTGAGAAGGCTGCCTTAACAGCGGATTCCGCGCCGTCCAAACCGAGAGTCGGGTTTTGGTCGACAACTTTTTGCACGAGGGTAGTCAAGGGATTGATCACAGTGGAATCCCCCGGTGCCTGGAGCGATCCGATGACAGGCAGGCCGGTGGAGATGTCCAGGCCGCCGATGAGCACTAGCACGCCTTCATCGGGGTCGAGTTTCCCATTCTTGTTCCTGTCATAGAGACTGAGTTTGATGGGGAGAGAAAAACGCCCCTGATCATCGGTCGTCGTCGAGGGTTCTGAGAGGTCGAGGAAGCCGTTGCGATTCAGGTCCAGGAAAACAGTTCCGCGAGCGATGTAGCCGTCTTGGGCGACGCCGGCGAGAACAGCTTCCTGGATCGTCAGAGTGGCGGTTGCGCTGGTCAGATCACCATAGGGGTTCGAGATGAGCACGGAATAGGCGCCGGCTTGTGAAGCCTGGACACTTGGAATGAGAAGTTCCGCCCGGGTTTCACCAAGGATGTCCTTTCCATTGAAGCGCCACTGATACCGAAGGGGTTGGGTGCCATCGGCTACGATCCTGAAAGAGGCAGCACCCCCGACGACCGCCCCGTTCGGGGACGGCTGGATTAGAATAACCGGGGGTGAGCCCTTCCTCAGTGAGAAGGATTGAAGCCCATCCAAGGAGGTGGGGAGGCTTGGCGGGTTTCCTGCGCCTCCAGTGGTCAAGACCAACACCTCGGAGACACCTGTTTCAGCTCCTGCGGCGAGGGCTGCCTCGAAAGATTTTCCAGAAGCGGCGGGCCACACCTTGACCTGCACGGCGGCTTTGTCTCCGGGAGTGACGGTGGACAGGAAACGAACGGGGTTGGGTTCACTGCTCCAGTAGCCCGCGGCAATCCCGGTTCGGAAGGGCACGGCAGGACCCACGGGCTGAAGAGTGCCTGGGGAAGCTCCGGCATAAAGCTGGGCGAGGAAAGCCATTCCAGAAAGGCGTGTCAGGCCATCCGACGCGAAGACAGGAGCGTCGAACGATCCCACAACTCTGTTGACGAATCCGACGGTGCCTCCGCTCGATTGCAGCAGGAGGACGGCTCCATTGCTGGACCTAGCGCCCAGGGAGTTCGACACCGAGACGCTATAGGTGCCCTGGTCGGATTCCGTTGCCGCTGCCACCAGGAAGGTGTCGCTGGTGGCATTGGGGATCGGAGAGCCATTTAAGAACCACTGAAATTGCAGTGGATTAGCCCCGGTGGCGACCACTTTAAACTCCGCGCGAGCATTCCGGGCGACCGTGGCACTTTCAGGATTCGCGAGGATTGTTGGAGCGGTGAGCACCTCGAGTTTCGCAGCTTGGCTCAGGATCGAGCCCAGGTTATTGCTCACGCGGACCCGGTAAGAACCCGCCTGTTCCAGAGTCACACTCGGCAAATTGAGAGAACCCTTTACGGCTTCAGGGATATCCACTTCATTGAGCTGCCATTGGTAGGCAATGGGGTCCGTTCCGGTGACCGTCACCTTGAACGACACCGCATCCCCGGCTTTGGCGCTCGCTGCTAAGGGGTGCTGCGTGATGGAGGGAGGTGTGCCCATGAACAGGCGGAAAGACTTGAGCCCCGATAGACTCACGGGCAAGGATGGAGGATTCCCAACGCCGCCCGTCGGGATCCGGAGTAAATCGGACAATCCCACCGCACTGCCTTGAGCCAAAGCGTCCTCGAAAGTGTGCCCTTTGCCACTCTGCCACACGCGGGCCTGCACGAACGCGGTTTCACCGGGAGGGACCGATGGGATGGATCTAGAAACATTGGGACCGGGATTCCAATATCCGGCTGCTTGAGCTGATCGAAACGGGACTGCGGGGCCGATCGGAGCGAGCTGGTTCGCGGAAGGGCCGGCCCAAAGTTGAGCCAGGAAACTGGTTCCGGCGAGGGGGGTTTGGCCATCGGTGTCGAACACGCGGGCATCGATGCCCGATCCGATATCCCTGTTCAGGAAGGCCACAGTTCCTCCAGCCTGAGTCAGCAGGATGACGGAAGGATCGCTCAACGCCAGGCCGAAAGGGTTTTTGACCTCGACCGTGTAGGTGCCTTCATCTTGGGAAGAGACTGCGCCGATCAGGAGTCCTTGGCTGGTGGCCCCAGGGATGAGCAATCCGTTCAAGAACCATTGATAGGAGATTGGTGAGGACCCAATCGCTTCGACGGTAAGAGACACACGCTGGCTCGGGTTGGCCTGAATGCTTTCGGGGTGTGTGACGATGAAGGGTTTCGTGTTGGCGACCAAGGTGGCCTCGGCACTCACAATTTTACCCAACGGATTGGTGACTTCCACGAGGTAGGAGCCAGCATGGGAGGCTTGCACACTGTCGATGGTGTAGACGCTTTTGACGGCGCCTTCGATGGGGTGCCCCTCGTGGAGCCATTGGTATCCAAGGGGATCAGTTCCAGAGGCAACTACCTTGAAAATCGCGGATTCGCCCTGGTTCTTGGTGAGACCGACGGGTTGTGCGGTGATTTTTGGTAATTCTCCAAAGGTCAGTTTGAAGGGTTTTAGTGGGAGATCCGCTGGGAGGCTCGGTGGTGATCCTGCGCCGCCTGTCGTGATTTCGAGCAAATCAGAGAGACCGATTTTACCACGGTTTGCGAGCGCTTCATCGAAGGTTGAGCCTTTGGAAATCTCCCATACCCGGGCCTGCACAAGGGTTTTTTCACCGGGTCTCACGCCGGGGATCTCCCGGACGGAGGAAGGCGAGGTGCTCCAGTAGCCAGCTGCAGCTTCCGATCGGAAGGGGATTGCGGGGCCGACTGGGACGAGTTCAGATTCGGTCTTGCCGGCGTAAAGCTGGGTCAAAAAAGAGGCACCCGACAGGCGTGTCACGCCGTCGGTGTCGGTGACGGGAGCATCGATGCCGTTAGCGATGTCACGATTGACAAAGTTCAGGCTTCCTCCGGAATTCGGGATCAGCAGGATGGCGGCTTCGCTCAAGGCGCTTCCGAACGCGTTGCGGACCAAGACCTGATAGGTGCCTTGGGAAGGTGGTTGGAGAGCTTGGAGGCTCAAGGAGGCACCGGTGGCGCCTGGGAGGTCCTTCCCGTTGCGACGCCACTGGAAGGTGAATGGGGTGCTCCCGGTCACCTGGACAGAAAGCGAAAGGTTTGATCCTTGGGCGGTGCTGGTGCTGGAGGGTTGCAGGGTGATTTGAGGTGCTGCGTTCACGGTCAAAAACGCGGTGGAACTGACAACGCTGTTCAGGGGGTTTCTGACTTCGACGGTGTAGGCTCCTTCGTCGGTA
>CANLCA010000140.1 GCA_947487925.1 Verrucomicrobiales bacterium
CCCCGGCTAATTGTCCCAAGGTCCTGTCGATAAAGTCATTCCAAATAGTCGCCAGATCCATGAGGGAACGGCGTCGTTCTTCGTCGTGCTTTTCTCATCCAAACCTTCGCAACTCTTCACCATGGGCAACCGCGGTTTGAGGGCTCATAGTTTATGAGACGACCCAGGCGCTCGAACCTCCCGAGGGGTCGCAGCTCGTTGTCCTGATCCTCCATTCAGCCCCATTTTTTTGTTCCCCAGCCTGAGTGACTCTGGTCTTCTTGAGCTTGTGTTCGACCGGGTTTTATCGCCATCATTCTCATCATGAAATCCAGCTTCCCAAGGCCTCTTTATCACGTGCTGACGACGATTCTCTTACTGGCGACAGAAGGCGCTGCCTGCGGGGACGACTGGCCAAGGTGGCGTGGCCCCGATTCCAACGGCCTCTCAAAGGAGCCGGATTGGTCCACCGAATGGCCCACGCAAGGCCCCACCATCGCCTGGAAACTGTCGGTGGGGATAGGATTTGCCTCCGTCGTGATCCAGGACGGTTCCCTCGTCACAACGGGCCATGCAGAAGACAAAGACACCTTGTGGTGCGTCGACAGCGCCAAAGGCACGGTCCGATGGAAGCACTCTTACGACTCCGACCTCGGAGACAAGTACTTCGATGGAGGCACGACCTCGACGCCGACGATTCATGGGGGCTTTATCTATTCGTTAAGCCGGTGGGGGGATGTTTTCTGTATCGAACTTGCCTCCGGAAAAGTCAAATGGTCTAAGAATATCCAAAAAGAAACCTCTGTTCGGATTCCTGATTGGGGGTTTTCGGGCGCCCCTTTGGTTCGTGAGGACTTGTTGATCCTGAATGTGGGCGATGCGGGTCTTGCGCTCGAGAGGTCCACGGGCAAAATCGTTTGGAAATCCGAAAACAAAGATGCCGGTTATTCATCGCCCTTCATCACGGGCGCTGGACCCAACGAGGTTGTCATCTTTGGATCCTCGAAATCTTATGTGGGAGTTGCCCTGAAGACAGGCAAGGAACTCTGGCGATTTCCGTGGCCGACACAATACGGAGTCAATGCGGCTGATCCCATCGTGAGAGGTGATCATATTTTTGTGAGCTCGGGTTATAACAAAGGATCTGCCCTCTTCACGGTCGCCAAAGGGCAGCCGGTTGTGTCCTGGCAAAATAAGGAACTCCGCAACCAAATGAACCCCAGTGTGCTCATCGATGGATTCCTTTATGGGGTTGACGGTGACACCACTACGAAAGCAACCCTCAAGTGCGTGGACTTTCTGACCGGAGTGGTCCGTTGGACCGAGCCAGGCATTGGTTCGGGAACCGTGGTTGGAGCGGGCGGAAAACTGATCGTCTTGACGGATCGCGGGGAGCTGATAGTCGCGCCCGCATCTCCCGAAGGCTTCAAACCATCCGCACGTGCCCAGGTGATCGGGGGCAAATGCTGGACCGTTCCCGTGCTCGCCCAAGGCAGAATCTATTGCCGGAACGCAGCCGGAAACCTGGTCTGCGTCGATGTCAGAAAACGACCCTGACCCCCCTTGGAACAGCGTCATTTCCTTGAAATCCACTCGATGAAATCTAAAGCACTTTTAGCGGCTCCGGGCGTGACTCGGCGCCAATGCATCAAGAACGCGGCCGCGATCGCGGCTTTCGCGGCCGTCCCAATTCTCCGTGCGGAGTCTGGCCGAAAATATCGTGTGGCGCTCATCGGCTCGGGGTGGTGGGGCATGAACATTCTTCGGGAAGCAATGGCCAGCGGTGTGTGCAAGGTCGTGGCGATGTGTGATCCCAGCCAGCAAACTCGGGACATCGCAACAGGTCAGGTCACCGATGCCTCGGGGGATCAACCCAAGAAATTCGAGGATTTTCGAGAGCTCCTCGAGCAGGCAAAACCTGAAATTGTGATTATTGCCACGCCCGATCATTGGCACTCGTTAATCACGATCGCGAGCTTGCGTGCAGGAGCCCATGTCTTTGTCGAGAAACCCACGGGCCACACCGTGATGGAAAGTCGCGCGATGGTGAACACCGCCAATGCCACCGGCAAAATCGTTCAAGTGGGCCTTCACCGCCGCATCGGGCCACACCACGTCTCCGGCCTACAATTTCTCAGGTCCGGAGGGGCTGGCGATATCGGGATGGTACGCATGTTCGTGAACAGCCGCGGCGGCCGGGAACGGCCCTCACCCAATAGCGAGCCCCCTGAAGGGATGAACTGGGACCTCTATTGCGGACCCTCGCCCCTAAGACCTTTCAACGGGAAGATTCACCCAGGCGGGTGGCGCAATTTCCTGGATTTCGCGAACGGCACGCTTGGGGATTGGGGTGTGCATTGGCTGGATCAGGTCCTTCGATGGACCGAGGAGAAACACCCAAAGCGCATCTATTCGACAGGCGGTCGCCCAGTTCAAGGCAAGCCGATCCACACCCCGTCCGAGCAAACCAGCGACGCGCCTGACTCGCAGGTAGCCGTTTACGAGTTCGAATCGTTCACCGCGACTTGGGAACATCGCAAGTTTGCGGGAACGGGATCAGAAAAAACCGGTGTCGGATGCTACTTTTACGGTACGAAAGGAACTTTTCACATGGGCTGGAGGGATGGTTGGACGTTTTATCCCGCCGATGATAAGAACAGCCCCACCCACGAAGCTTCTCAACTTCAGGAGCCGGACGGGCACAACCTCACTCTGCTGTGGAAGGACTTCATCAAAAGCATCCAGGACGGCAAGAAACCCGTGGCGGATGTCGAGTCAGCGCATCGGTCAACAAGCCTGAGTTTGCTGGGGATGTTGTCGCTGAAGTTGGGGCGGAGCATTCGCTGGGACGGAGAAAAAGAACAGATTCTCAACGACCCAGAAGCCAATCGTTTGTTGAGCAGGCCCTACAGAGCACCTTGGGTTTATCCCACAGTGTCCTGACGATCATCCGGCCCTTCGGATCAGAGCCATGAGCAAACCAGCGAAGGAGATGGATGACGTGCCACAGGCCAGAGACCCTCTCCATTCGCCCCGATCGCTTCAGAGCATTTACCTCAGTCGGGCCAGGAATCCAGGATCCGTCCCAGCGAGGTCGGCTCGGCGCTGTCGTGACAGGATCTCGCCATAAACGCGCACATCCCGCACAAACATCTCCAGTCTTGATCGAAAAGCGGCGCTCACAATTTCCCCGTCTTTCACATCCTCCTTATCGACAAAGGAGACGGCGTAGGGCATCGACCATGCATAACATTGTCTTGCCACGGTGCGGATATGGTCCGTGACCGTCAGTCCCTTCTCATGAGAAGCCACCACACTGGCGAATAATTTGCCCGAAAACTCCCGCCAGAAATGGTCCAGAAAGTTCTTCAACGCGCTGCTCATCGTGCCATGATAATCGGGCGTGCCGAGGATGAACACATCCGCCCCGGCGACCCGTTGACGGAGGGGTTGGTAATAATCTGACTCATAAGTCGCGTCGGGGTTGAACAAGGGCAGTGGTTCAGCGCTGAGGTCCAACAGATCGACCCGACATCCCCGCTGTTTTAGCTGTTCGGCGGCGGACTCGATGACGGTCCGGGTCACGCTGGAACGATGCATGCTGGCCGAAACCGCCAAGATACCAATGGGTTCATTCTGGTTCATAGGAATCGGTCCCCAATGTGAGCCAACCGCACTCTGAGCTTGATTGAATCTTCCCCACGAACGTCAGAGTGGCCGACTCTCGTTATTCCGCGGGCGCAAGAGTCTCCGTTGGAGGCGACTCCGGCTCCACCTCTTCTTCGCTGATCACAGGAGCGATGGCATGCAACTTGTCGCCCGCGTCGAGATTTATGAGTTTCACGCCCATGGTATTGCGGCCAGTCTCGCGAATGTCTCGAACGCGCGTGCGGACCATCTGCCCAGCGCTCGTGATCAGCATGATCTCGTCTATGTCAGTCACCGTTAGCGCTCCCACGACGACTCCAGTTTTATCCGTCGTTTTCATCGTAATGATCCCCTTGCCACCCCTGGTCTGCACCCGATACTCTTCGAACACCGTACGTTTGCCGATCCCATTCTCTCCGGCCACCAGCAACATCGCTTTCATATCGACGACTGCCAGGCCGATGACCGACTCCTTGCCTTCCAGGGAAATGCCTCGTACACCCGCCGCCTGCCGCCCCATCGACCGGACGTCCTCCTCCTTGAAACGGATGCTCATGCCTCCTTCGGTGATCAGCACCACTTCGTTCTCCCCTGTGGTCATCTTCACGTCGATGAGCAGGTCACCTTCATCGATGCCGATCGCAATGATCCCGTCCTCCCGGATATTGGCAAACTCGGACAGGGCGGTCTTTTTCACAGTTCCCTTCTGAGTCGCGAAGAAGATGAATCCAGGCTGAGCCCAGGTCTCATCGTCCTTGTTTGCCGCCGCTTTTGACAGCACCCGGATCATCGCCGCGATCTTTTCGTGTGGCCGCAGATCCAGCAAATTCGCAATGCTTCGACCCTTTCCAGTTCGAGCCATGTCCGGTATTTCATGTACGCGCTCCGCGTAGACGCGCCCTGTGTTCGTAAAGAACATGAGATAGTCGTGGGTGCTCGCGGTGAAAAGGTGTTCTATAAAGTCGGCACCCTCTCTATCCACCGGTGAGTCCTCGCGCGTGCCCATCCCGATCACTCCTTTTCCACCCCGACGCTGAGCCCGGTAGGAACTGACGTTGGTGCGTTTGATGAGTCCGCTGTGCGTGATGGTGATGATCACACCTTCATTGGCGATCAAATCCTCGATGGCCATGTCCCCTTCATCAGGCACGAGTTCCGTGAGCCGTGGGGAAGCGTGCTTTTCTTTCACGATCAGAAGCTCCGACTTGATGATCGCCATGACGCGGCTTTCTTTGGCCAGAATGTCCATCAGATCCTTGATCTTCTCCAGCAACGTGGCGTACTCAGCCTTGACCTTGTCCTGCTCCAAGCCCGTCAGCTGATAAAGCCGCAGGTCAAGGATGGCGTCCGTCTGGCGCTCGCTGAATTCATAACGTCCATTCCTCAGGCGCGCCTCGCTGCGGATAAAAATCCCCAGGTGCTCCACTGTCGCTCGAGTGAACTCGTATGCCAGCAACCGCACCCGCGCCTCGTCCCGATTCGCGGAGCTCCGGATGATCCGGATAAAATCGTCCAGATTGGCCAGTGCGATCAAATAGCCCTCCAGGACCTCGGCCCGCTCCTCAGCCTTCCGCAGCTCAAACCGGGTCCGACGCAAAATGACGTCGCGACGATGTTCGATATAACAGGCGATCAGCTCCTTCAGATTGAGGGTCTTGGGCCTTCCGTGATCGATGGCCAGCATGTTCACACTGAAACTGGTTTCGAGCTGGGTGAACTTGTAGAGGTTGTTGATCACCACCTTGGGCACAGCGTCACGCTTGATCTCCACGACGACGCGTGTGTTCTCGTCCGATTCGTCCCGGACTGCGGTCACATCGGTGATGATCTTTTCATTCGCCAGCTCTGCGATTCGGCTGACCAAAACGGCGCGGTTCACGTTGTAAGGAATTTCCGTGATCACAAGCTGCTCGCGGCCGCCCTTCAACTCTTCCAGTCCAACCCGACCGCGAACCTTCACACTTCCACGGCCCGTTCTGAAATAATTCTTGATTCCCTCCAAACCGCAGAGGGTACACCCGGTGGGGAAATCCGGCCCCTTCACGTGGCGCATCAACTCGTCAATGGTGATGTCGGGATCCTCGATTTGCGCGATGACTCCATCGATGACTTCGCCAAGGTTGTGAGGAGCCATGTTGGTGGCCATGCCTACCGCGATGCCCGTACCCCCATTCACGAGCAGGTTTGGGAACGCTGCCGGGAACACAGTGGGCTCCGTCAGTCGCTCGTCATAGTTGGGAACAAAATCGACTGTGTCCTTGTCCATGTCCTCCATCAGGAGGGCTCCGAGGTGTGTCATGCGCGCCTCGGTATAGCGCATAGCAGCCGGAGGATCGCCTTCCACAGATCCGAAGTTGCCCTGCCCATCCACCAACCGCTCACGCATCGCCCACGGCTGCGCCATGTGCACCAACGTCGGATAAATGACCGCCTCGCCGTGCGGGTGGTAATTGCCGCTGGTGTCACCGCATATCTTCGCGCACTTGAAGTGCTTCCGGCCAGGGAACAGTGAAAGCTCGTGCATCGCATACAAAATGCGGCGCTGCGAGGGTTTCAAACCGTCGCGCACATCGGGCAACGCCCGCGAGACGATCACGGACATCGAATAATCAAGAAACGAATTCTTGATTTCCTCGGCCACGTTGATCTTCTCGACCTTCTCGTTGGCCGCAAACAGGGGAATGGCGCGCACCAAATCGCTCTTGTTATCTTGTTCGGACATAGAAATTTGTTCACAGCGTTCCGACCTCCCAAGAACCTTCGCAAAACCGACCGCGGAGGGTTCGGGAATGGGAACGGAAACTAGACGTCCAGATTGCGAACGTTCAACGCGTTGTCTTCAATAAACTGGCGGCGCGGCTCCACTTCCTCACCCATCAACCGGGTGAACATCTCCTCCGCCTCGACCGCGTCCGTCAGGTCAATCTTCAACAGCCTGCGTTTCTCTGGATTCATGGTGGTCTCAAAAAGTTCCTTGGCGTTCATTTCGCCGAGTCCCTTAAAGCGCTTCACCTGGATGCCACGCTTTCCGACATCCTTCACGGAAGCCAGGATCTCCGAGATTGAGAACAGAGGGCGCACTTGCTGCTTCTCACCTTCGCCCTCCACCAGCTCAAACAATGGCTTGTCCTGGGCTGAATAGTGTTCGACGTTGAAACCCTTCCTCGATAGCCGCGCCAGAAGGTCTGCGATGGCCTTGCTCTCATGCAGTTCGACATGCCGGGCCCGGCGCGTCACACCACCCTTGGCTTTCTCAGAAAGCGCCCCATCCGTTTCTTCACCGCCGAAAAGCTTCAAGTCGGGATTCGCCACCCCAAATCGGGCAAGCTCCTCCTCGCTATGAAAATACTCGACACGCTCGTCGTTGCCATCGCGGACTTTTACCAAATGCTTCGGAAGCTCGTGGCTCTTGGAGTCACGATGCTCAATGTAGTCCCCAAAATCCCCCCCGTGCCGACGCAATGCCATCGCATACTTGTCCAACATAAC
>CANLCA010000141.1 GCA_947487925.1 Verrucomicrobiales bacterium
CGCAACGTCGCGGTCGTGCCGGAGTTGACCACGTTCCAGGTAATGTTATTGGGAGCGGCCTTGAGGATCGTGCCATTGGCGCCGACGAAGATTCCGGAGGTGCCGGAAAGAATATCCGAGGTAGTCGGAGAAGGGTGCAGCTCGAAAACGGGCGGCTGAAGCGACTTGGGGTAGGTGACTCGGATCATGACACCGCCGTCGCCGGCAATATAGGAGGCCTGATAGACCGGCGCGCCGGCGCGTAACGTTCGATCCGTTAATCTTGGGGCCACACCGCTCCCGTTGGCCCACGTGCCCAGCTGGTAGAAAATATAGCCGTCATCGCCGAACCAGAAGCGGCCCACGTCCGATAGATCAATCAGAGAGCCGCGGACCGGTGCTGGGCTCGTCGGACCGTACGCTGGATTGGGGGTCCAATATTGATCGTGGAAGTAAAATTTCGGCGGGTTCTGTTGGGTCCGTTCCGCATACACCGCAGTGAGGTTCGGCCGCGTCATGTCCACTTCAGGCCGCAACCAGGTGGTCGCATCCGTCGACAAATACAATTCCGGGCCCACGGCGACAAAGCGGCCATTACCGTACGCGATTGAACGTACGCCTTCGCTGAGGTACCCAACACGTTCCCAGGTCGCTCCCGCGGTCGAAGTCCAGACGTTTTTGGCCGCATCGTAAATGACGAATTTACCATTGGCAAAAAAGACCGCGTCGATGCGCGCAGTCGGCCCAGTCCCGAGCGTCCAGGTTTTGCCGTCGGCAGACCAGGCCACGCCCGTTGCGCCGCCAACGGCATAGACGCCATTGCCGAAAGCCACGTGTTGGCGCAGGGATTCGATAATAATGGTGTTGCCCACGCCGGGGTTCCCGGAAGCGACAAGGTCTTTGCCGTTGGAGGTCATTGCCACCGTGACGCCGCTGTCGAAGACGAAATTGCCGCCCACAAATTCCACGCCGCCGTAGGACGCGGCCGGGAGCGAAACACTGGCTGGCTGCCAGGCGATGCCATCGGTTGACGTTTGCGCGGAACCGCGGGAACTCAACATGAAGATGCCGTTGCCAAAAGCGACACTCGATCCAAAGGTCGAACCGCCCGGGGCTCGTCTTGTCCACGTCACGCCATCCGGCGAGGTGTAAGTGAGGCCGCCGAAGCCAATCACAAGATAAGTTCCATTGCCGTAGGCGACGTCGATCAAATCTGCATTCGTGTTGAGCCCCGTAAAGCTCCAGGTTTCTCCGTCGTCCGAAAAGGCCATCGCCCCGTGATGCCCCACCGCGATGAACCGTCCATTCAAAAAGCGAACGCGGATCATCTCATGCAGGGCGGTGGAGGGGTTCACCCGTTCAAGCCGGCCTGCGAACAGGCTCGTCCCTTCCAGACCCGGCGCGCTGCTCCGGGCTTCGACACGGTAGGTGGACGTCGCGCCGTCATGATTCAGCGTGCCGGTGGAACGTAAGGTGGTGTCTGTGATTTGGCCATTGGCGAAATTGCCGGTGTTGGGAAGGATCCAAGTGATGGCGCCGCTGTCGTTGACCGTGCCGCTGAGGTCGCCGGAGGAGGAGACGTTGCCATCGGCGTCGATCGTGAATGCCACAGGACCGATGGGGCGTTCGGGCATGTTAACGTTGCCGGAAATGGCCAAATTCATCGTGCCGGTGTAAAAGCCGGCGAACTGGGAGGCGGCGTGGGAACTGGACTTCCAAACGAAGAAGAGGATCGAAAGAGCGACAAAACGAAGAAAAGGTGCAAAATGTGCGCGCATACTTAGGTCATTTAAGTTCTCAATTATTGGGACTGCTCCGAAGACAGGCTGGAAGCCAGCTAGTTGCCTGAGATCGATCTAAACCAAACGGGGGCGAAATTCCAATGGAGAATTTAAAACAAAAAAGGAACACGGTAAAATGCCCCTTCCAATGAGGCCTACTGAGCCGACGTCTGCTTGGGATTCAGTGTTCCTCAACCCTCCCATGCTTCCTAAGTATATTTCTAACACCTTTTCCCACCCTCCCCGCCCTCATCTCATCGTGCGGCTCGTGATCCCAAGCGACCCGGAAGGCTGACAGCCTGGCGATAAACGAACAGCCTCGAAACCCCCGACTCCCGCGCGATAGTCGACGAGCTCTTGCCATCGACCTACGACGGAAACAAAGCCCGTGCCAACGCCAAGTTCCTGACCGACACCACCGTTCTGGTGGTCGACAGACGCTCCTGGCCTTGACTCACCATCCAGTCCAGGATCCGCAGCAGCCCATCCGTCTGCTGCGTGTGCAGCGTCGGCTCCTTCCTCATGCAGAGCGTGGAACACCTCCTCGAAGGTCCACCACACCATGGGGCCAGGAGGGTGTCAGGGATTGCGTTCATGTCAGCGTTTGATCGGGAGCAGGGCTTCAAGTCAGTGAAGAGCCTCAAGGGCGACATCGGCGCCTAGTCGGAGGGGATCGACCACAGAGTGCCGAAATACGGAGCCGCTGGTTCAGTCGAGAGCTTCGCTCAGAAAAAAAGTCGACATCGGTCCCTTGCCCTTGATGTCGGTCACGCCGCGTGGTTCGAAGCTGAATTTGCCGTCCAACCGCCGCATGACCTCCTCGCTGACATGAATCCGGCCAGGCTGTCCGTGGGACTCCATCCGGCTGGCGGTGTTCACGGTGTCGCCCCAAAGATCGTAGATGAATTTCTTTCGCCCGATCACGCCAGCGACGACCGGACCGGCGTGGATGCCGATGCGCAGGCTGAGTTTCTGCCCCGTTGCCCGGTTGAATTCCTCCAGTTCCAATTGCATACCGAGCGCAAGCCGGGCCACGGCCTCAAGGTGATCGGCGCGCGGGACGGGAACACCGCTCACCGTCATGTACGCATCGCCGATGGTCTTGATCTTCTCCAGGCCGTGTTGATCCACAAGCTGGTCAAACCGCGTGAACACGCCGTCCAGAATCGCCACAAGTTGCTCGGCGGGGATGCGATGGGACAGGTCGGTGAAACCAACAATGTCTGCGAATAACACCGAGGCGTCCTCATAACGGTCGGCAATGATGGTGTGGTTTTCCTTGAGCCGCTGGCTGATGAGCAACGGGAGGATGTTCAGCAACAGCCGCTCGGACTTGGCCTTCTCGATCTCGAGCGCGTGCAAGGCGGCGGCCAGTTCCTCGTTCTTCTTGCGGATCACGTCCGATTCCTGGATCGGCGCGAACAACCGGAACACGCGCACCACGCGCGCGAGCCGCAGCACCACGACGAATTGCGCCATCGGCAACAAACACAGCGCGGTGACGGCGAAATCAAACACGTTCCAAGGCTTGTGGAAGAAGCGCCACGGCCGTGGTGAATGCGCGCCAATGCGCAGCGCGATCTCGGTGACGAAGATCGCCATCAGCACCCACTCGAGGTTCTCCAGCTCTTCCCGCCACCGCTCGACCACTGGCGGCACGGTCCCCAGGCCCACCACCAACGCGGACAGGAACAGGGCACCGACGATGAACTGACTGCTAAGAATTTGGTTTCGGATCGTCATTAAACGATAGATCTTGGGGATGGATTGGAGCAAGAAAGAATGCTGGCACAACGAGGAGAGACGGCGATTACCCCCTCGGTAGTCCGTCGACCGCCCACCGAAGAGTCCCTCGTCACAGGATCCTTTTTAATGGTGGATTCAGGGCGGCATCCCCACCTTTTGGGGAGTTAGCTGTGATAACATACGACCACCATAGACTTCGGCTCTTTGGTATACCGTTTTTCACTCTCGTTGTCGGAATCCTATTCGTAGCCGCAATTGCAGGCCTGCTTTTCGGCCTGTCACGATGGGGGCGGCCCAGTGGCAAGGTTGCCGTCCTCGTTTCCACGTTCGTATTGCTGCTGTTTGTGCTGGCGATCATTCTTGTCCTTGTCACCGTGGGAAGCGGGAGCATGGGATGATACGATTTCACGCTTTCCCCATTCACACGCCGATGCCTCCAGCGCGACACTTGGGACCGCCCAACAAAATCACCGGACCGAACGCGGGCGAGCCTCGTCAGTTTCCACTTCCAAAGCCACTAGCCGCCCGAGTCGATCGATTCGGTCGTTAGGGGCTTCCTCGCGCGTCCTGCAACGGAGGCAAATCATGGACTCAAAGACCCATCACGTCATCGCGATGCTGGTCTCGGTGTTCTCCGCCCATCACCATTCGGCGTTTGCTGCCGAGCCCGGCCAGAGTCCACCGCGCGGGTTGAAGCAAGCGGCGGACGAAACCTTGTCGAACGGCTTCACTGGGACATGGACGGACAACTTCGCACACGGCCTTTGTTGGATTGGCGAAAACAAAAGGTGGCGCGCCGCGCTGAACGTCGACCTCAACGCCAGCGGAAAGGGCGATCCACCCGCGCCCGGTTTCGCCATCCTCCCGGTCCTCGAAGGCATCAGCAAAAAGCCGTGATTCGTCAATCCATGGTTCGACCGGAATCGTTCAACCGTCGAGTCGTGCGAACGGATGGTTGGTCTCGGGCATCTGCGCGACCCGCTCGTCGTAGGTGTAGATCGGGGCTCAGGGAACCCAAAGGGTGAAACGGGATTGGGAGTAGCCGCAATCATCGGATCACCTGTGCGTGGAATTGCAGAATCCGAAACATCCTCCTCGCTGATCCTTCGCGTCCCCATCGTCCCTGCACGATTGTGAGGTTGACGAATGGCCGTCGAAGCTGCGTTGATCATTGAACACCAATCCTGCAAAACCCTATGCACCAGATCTCAAGTCTGCGCTCAACGATGGAACAGCTTCCGCACCCGGCCAGGCGCCATGCCCGTGCCGTGATTTTTCGATGGCTGTTTCTAATTCTCATTACGGGACTGCCATCGGTCCAAGGGCAGACTGCGGCGGCGCTGCCGCCAACCGGAGAGGCGCGTCCGCCGGCAACCGAGTCAGAACTGCGTTTTTGGCTGGAGAACATGGTCTGGAATCACGCGTTCACCACTGAGGAAATCAAGGCCGCTACTGGATTGGGCGAGGCTGAGATCACGCGAGCATTGGAGCAATTTCAAATCCGCCCCGGGACGCGGCCGGCCCGGCGGCCTGGCGGACCGTTGCGCGTGCTTCCTTATCCTGGCGGGCGTCATCCGCGGATCGGCTTTCTTGAGGGTGCCATCGGTCCTCAGCGTGAAACCAAGATCAGCGTATTCACTCCTTGGGACGACCGCAGCTATGTGGTGGTCGACGTGCCCGAGGCGATCTGGTCGAACCTCGGTCTGACCTATCTCGCGCATACCCATATCGCTACGGTCTGGACCAAGAAGAACATCGAACTGCCGAAACTGGAGTGGAACCGGCGCGCGGATGGAACGTTTGACCTTGAACGAACGTTGCCGAACGGAATCGCCTTCGGCGCGAAGATTGTTCCAGGTCGTGAGGCGGTTCGGATGGAACTTTGGTTGCGCAACGGATCGAAGGAAACGCTCTCGGATTTGCGGGTGCAGAATTGCGTCATGCTCAAGGGCGCGCCGGGCTTTGACCAGCAGACGCGCGACAACAAGATTCTTGAGAATCCGTATGTGGCGTGCCGGGACCACGACGGGAAACGGTGGATCATCACCGCCTGGGATCCGTGCCATCGGCCGTGGGCAAATCCACCCGTGCCATGCTTGCATTCAGACCCCAAGTTCCCTGACTGCGAACCGGGGGAAACCAGGCGATTGCGTGGTTGGCTCTCTTTTTATGAGGGAACAGACTTGAAATCGGAGTTGAAGCGGATCGACAGCACCGGATGGCGGGAGGGGAAGTAAATCAAGCACTCCAATCGAGGAGTGTAAACGCTGATTCAAAACTCCATGTCGTGTTGGGGGTTTGTATTCTCTTTGCGGTGGCTCCATTGATTCGTCCGTAGGACAGGCCAAAAGTTGGCCGGACTTTCAAATCCACCGATCGTGACCGGTCCTGGCCGAGCGCCGATGCGGGACTGCCGGGAGATTTCCGCGCCGATGCCGTGCTGGCGGCGGATGGAGATCTTGTGACCCGCTGGGGGTGGCAAAACTCCGTCGTGCCCGACCAAACGTGCTTCATTTTGAAGCGAGTCTGGGCAGGAGGGACGACGGATGCGCATCCGCGCTGGTGACGACAGACGTTACTTCTCCGCCAGGCAGTAGAGGTATTCGTGTCCGCGCAGGAACAGTTCATTGCCAGCGACGGCGGGCGAGGCGTCGAACTTCTCGTCGAGCTTGTTCGTGCCGAGAAGCTCGAACTGCTCTGAATCCTTCAAGACGAGGCTCGTGCCGTTGCGCCCTGCCAGATAAATGCGCCCGTTAGCACCGACGGGTGAGGCGTAGAAGCCGGATGGCCCTTCCAGACGTTGTTCACTGATGAGCGGCTTACCCTCCTTCGCATCAAAGGAGGAGAGAACGGGATTGTTACCCGCGAGGAAATACAGCCTGTTCCCGTAGAGCAATGGCGAGGGAACGTAAGGCGTGCTCTTGCCGTGCTTCCACGCGATGGCGTCCGTGTCGGTCAGGTCACCGCTCCGGCCCAGCTTGATAGCGAGCAGCGAATTGCCGCGAAAGCCGCTGATGGCATAGACCATTCCGAAATCGCTCACGGGGGTCGGGATGACATTCGCAGTCATGCCGCCGCACTCCCAGACTTGTTTGCCCGTGGCGAGGTCATAGCTGCGGATGCGCTGGCTGGCGCTCACGATGACCTGTGGTTTGCCTTCGGACTGGACGATCAAAGGAGTGGTCCAAGTGGTTCGCTCCTCGCGAGGGTTTCGCCACAGCTCCCTGCCGGTGGCCTTGTCGAAAGCGGCGATGAAATCCTCGCCTTCGTGGTCCCAGTTCACAACGAGGGTGTTGCCGTGGATCGCGGGCGAACTACCCTCGCCGAAGCCGGCAGCGGTGCGCTGCTGGCCAAACTGTTTCTGCCACTTCAACTCCCCTTTGAGGTCGTAGCAATGTAGCCCGCGCGAGCCGAACCAGGAATAGATGTGGTGCCCGTCTGTGATCGGCGAGTGCGAGGCGAAGCCGTGATCGCGGTGATGCCCCTCGTGCGGCACTTCTTCGCGGGCGATCTTCTGCCACTGGGTCTTGCCGGTTGTCCGGTCGATGGAAAGCAACGCGAACTGGTGAACCTCCGAGGGCTTTTCAC
>CANLCA010000142.1 GCA_947487925.1 Verrucomicrobiales bacterium
AGCAGCACGGCGTCGGCCTTGCCACACGCTTCCAGCGCCTCGGAAGGAAGCGGCGTTCCCGAGCGCAGATACTCAGCCGCGCCAACTTGATATTCGTGAAAGGCAAACTTCACTCCCTCCAGCGCAGGAGCCAAGGCTTCGAGCACCCGCACGGCTTCGCGCGTCACGTCCACGCCAATGCCGTCGCCGGGCAGCACGGCGATGTTGAAAGTAGTGGAGGTCACGCAGCTCAAAGGATTCTCCGGCGGTGTTGGCTTGGCGAGAAAAGATTGGGACCGATGTTCATTGGAAATCATGTCGAATGCGAGATCTTACCGCAGTCGGCGGGAGTGCTGTCGAGCGCGTTTATTGCGGATAAAGTGGAGCCGAACCCAGGTCTCCATTGCCCGGTGCTTCTAACGAGTTGGGTCTTGGATTTTGGAGGTTGCTCTCTCCATTAGCCATTCGAGATCCGGATTATTCGGGGAGGGCGTCAAAGGCGTTCTGGCCTTGAGCGTCCGCCCGTCCCGCCAGCGCCGAATCTCCGCATGACCGTCGGCGAAGGAGAGGCCGGATGCATCACCGTGGAAACGGGCCGGCAGGTTGCCGATCTGCCAGCTGTTCGGTTGGCGCGGGTCGTACCCGTCCATGATCGTGACGAAGAACCCGTCATTCAGGTTCTCGGGGTGCTCGTCGATGAAAATCCAAAGCTGGCTGGGCGACGGGGAGACAATATCGGAATTCTTGCGGAATGTGCGATAGCCTGAAGTTGTCACCCCGTCGGTCTCGTATCCCAAATAGCCGTTTGCCGAGAGGCTGCGTACCCGCGACCGGCCAGCCACCAAGGTGCGATCACCTGGGCACTTGTAGATTTGGGTGGCACTAGCCACATAGCCGCCAAGTTGAGCCTGGGTGAGCAACATTGTGTTGGTGTTATCCGGGTTGGAAGCGCTGAAATCCATCCAACCCATGCACCAACTCTTCTCGAGTGTGCTGGCGCGTGCCGGATCCGTGCCACGCGCGCGAGGACCGCCGATGTTCCCCGGAATTTGATCGTCGTGATCCATGGAAAACTGCAACCAACCAAGTGTGAGCTGGCGGGTGTTGTTCATGCAATAGACGCCGTGAGCTTTTAGCTTCGCGCGGCCCAAAGCTGGAAGCAGCATGCCCGCAAGAATCGCGATAATGGCGATTACCACTAGTAACTCGATAAGGGTAAAACCTCGATGCGCACGTTCCCAACACGCGCTCCCCGGGCGAGCCACGGTTCGGCAGGTCGCCCGTCGACGAATGCCGCTGACTATCGGCGGATTCCAGGACCGATTGTCAGCCGACGTTTTCGTGCAGGCTCCTCCCCGTTGCAGATTCCACCTCATTGCCTCAGGCGAAAGAACTTCGTAGCGGCCGCCGGGATGGTTTGAGGATTGGCCTGACTGGCTGTCGCGCTCCAAGAGCCCGTTACCACTGAGGCTTCTTCAAGCGTGCCGGCACCTGTCCAGGAGATGGCCACGTCCCTCCCGTTAAGGACCGGCGCGTTCAGCTTCGGCGGCGCGTCCGGCAAGTTGAGCACCCAGCGAACTGTCGCATCGAAGATAGCCCAGGCGTTATCGTTCCAGTTGCTGATCATGCCGGGCCCGGCGATTCCCATCTGCACGCGCCGCGCTGGAAAGACATAATCCTGCGCCGTCGTACTGCCTTGCGGCACTCCAAACACAGCCAGTGTCACTTCGTCAAGAGCGGTCCCGAGCGATCCGAAGGCGTAATCCGGCAGGCCGTTAGCGGTGTGCCAGGTCCCGTTCGGCGCTCCTTCTTTGAGGAGTCGGACGGTCCCCGAGAGACCGGCTGCAAACGGAGATTTTGAGTCCGTGATGATGAGAGAGGAAAAATTCGCGCCGCCAGGTCCTGTGCCTCCGGCGGCGAGCCGCCAATCGGCGACGTTCGCCTGTTCAACGTTAATTGCCGGGATCGGCAACGCGTTGTCGCGGAGGAAGTTGATGTAAGGACGGGCACCGCCGGAAGACACGGCTTCGGAATTCCAGATCAACCTGTATTTCGTCAGGTAAGCTTTGCCGGCTTCGGAGTTCGGATTGTTAGCACTATTGGCTGACACCGTGCCCTCGGCGAAATTATCAACATCCAGGCCAAACTTGGCGGCCAAACGTTGAGCGATCAGAGTGTCACCCGCACTGAGCCCCACCACCAGGGCTTTCTGCCCGGTCTTCGTCTGGAAGGTCCACGATCCCACTGCGCCGGCATACTCGACCGACACGCTGACGAGTTTGGCAGACCCCCAACCGCCGACTTTTGTGTACGTGATCGTGGTCTGGTTCCCGGCGGTGGAAGTGGAGAAGACCACAGGCGAACCATCCACCTTGAGCACAGGTACGGTTGCGCCCAGGTTGACGAGAACCACGCGAATGGGTGCATCCGCAGCCATGCCGCTGCTCGCGATGGCCGGGCTCACCGAATCCACGTAAGGTCGGCTAGGTACCTTCAAAGCCTGATAGGCTTTAGCGGCGGTTGGCACCGCGGAGTCATTCACCAGTGTGCGGTCGTTTTCATCGCTCGGATTGGCCGTGAAGAACTCGATCTGACTACTTGGGCTGCCGAAGACCGTATGCACAAGCCGGAAACCATAAGTCCCGGCTTGCTCCACGTCGAACAGGGCCGTGCGCGTTTGGAGGCCGCCGTTAGAATCGAACCAGACGGGGGCTTCCCGGAAGAGATCACGTGGATCGTTCCGATGGATTGCGATCTGGACGGCATCCTGAGCGTGAGCTCCAATCGTGATCAGGCCCTTGGGAAGTTCCACCCAGGCGACCTCCTCCCAGGAGAAGGCATTGACGTTTCCTGGGAGGGAATAGGTGTCATCCGTCCAGCCGGGAAGACCGGGATAACGCGCATCGGTATGGCCGGTGGTGGAATTGAAGAGTCCGCCGTCCACGACGTCGTTCGGTGGGGCGGAATCGATGCTGTAATTGATAACGGTGCTATTCGAGTAACTGCCATCCGCGTTGACCGGGTTGGGGAGATCCGGCGAGGGGTGGTTTGGGGTTTGCACTAGGTTCACATACGGGGCAGAAGGGTTGAGAGTGCTGTCAATCAACTCGTCCCGAAGATGCGCATTGGCGCGACCGATTGAAGCGTTGAATGATTGAGTGCCGCGGGCGACGCGAATCTTGCCCACAAAGCCGGGCTTCGTCACATCCCCTGAACCCGGTGGATAGGCGTAGGTAGCCGGGATGGTGGTGGTCGTTTGGGCACTGGCCGGAAACGGCAGGCCCAGGAACACGAGACACGCAGCCATGGAAATCAAGGCGTGACTAGAGGTGCGGGCGACAGACTGCTTCAGCGGCTCTAACCGACAAATCTCAAAGTGGCGGGAGAACTTGCAGCTGATGCGGGAGATCGGTGCGCCTGGCGCATTCGGCGATGAACCGCCTGCCAGGGTATTTAGGATTTCAATTGAATGATTCATGAGTAACGCTGGATTTGGTTCAATGAACATTTTATAAGAGTCGCCGTCACTCTTCACACTGCTCCTCTGCATTGCGAACTGGTTGCAGCGTGAATGCCAAGTGATGGCCGTTAGTGAACCAGATGTGCCAAATCCCGTCCATGCGCAATCCCGTATTATTCCTGTGCAATTTCGGATCGAGTTATTACTCTCCGTCTCATGGCACAACGAACCCACTTCCGTCCGCGACGCGTGGTGGCCCTGCTGGTGGAGACCTCGAACGCCTTCAGCCGCGAGGTGCTGCACGGTGTGCGCGACTGGATGCGCGCCCATGGGTCGTGGGCCATCCACCTCAGCGAACAGGGCCGCGGCGACCAGCCACCGTCTTGGATTCATCAGTGGCAAGGTGACGGCATCATCGCGCGCATCGAGACTCCGGCCATTGCCAAGGCGGTCCACGCGTGCGGCGTTCCCGTGGTCAATGTCAGCGCGTCCAGTTTTGCCCCCGGAGTTCCTTCCGTCATCAGCGACAGCGGGGCGCTGGCCCGGATGGCGGCCATGCATCTGCTCGAACGCGGGCTTCGTTCCTTCGGCTACTGCGGCGATGCGCGGTTCGAGTGGTCGCGCAGGCACGGGGAGAATTTCGTCGCCGCCCTGCGCGAAGCCGGTCACCGGTGCGCTGTCTTTCCTGTCGCGCGAGATGACTTTGCCAACTGGAAGCGCGAGCAGACCAAACTTGCGCGCTGGCTCACGTCGTTGCCCAAGCCTGTAGGCGTGATGGCGTGCTATGACATTCGAGGTCAGCAATTGCTCGACGTGTGTCGCGCGGTCGGCTTGCGCGTGCCCGAGGAAGTCGCCGTCATCGGCCAGCACAACGACGAATTGCTGTGCGAGTTGTGCGAGCCGCCGTTGAGCAGCGTGATCCCTAACGCTCGGCTCGTCGGCCTGGAAGCCGCCCACATCCTTGACTTGCTGATGCGCGGCAAGGAATTGGACTCGGTGGCCGTCAAAATCCCACCCGTCGGCGTGGCCACGCGTGCCTCCACTGATCTGGTGGCCGTCGATGATCCACGACTCACTGTGGCCATCCGGTTCATCCGCGAACACACCTTCGACCCGATAATGGTGAACGACATCGCCCGCGCCGCCGGCATGTCGCGTTCCTTGCTGGAGCGGAAGTTTCGTGATGTTGTCGGCGCTTCGATTTGGGATCACGTCCTCCAGCTACGGCTTCGCGCCGCGGAGCAGATGCTCACGCAAACCACCGTGAGCATCGCGGAGATTGCCGATCGCACTGGCTTCGGCACAGCGGAACATTTTAGCGCGTCGTGCAAACGGCTGAAGGGGGTCTCCCCGCGTGAACTGCGACAGGGGCGCAGGAGGAAGCTGTGACATCCGGTCACTGCGAGATCGATTGGAGGCTTATTACCGGCTGCGAATCGGGACCTACCGGATCATCATTCGCTATCTCCCCTGTCGCGTTATCGAATTCGTTGACATCAACGATCGCCCGCTGGTTTATGAGGTATTTGAAAATGAACTCCACCGGATGCTCGCGGAATGATCCGTCTGTGTTTTGCTAGAACCTCGGCGTCAGCTTCAATCTTCCAAAGAAGCCGCCAATCCCCGAAGCCTGTCTGGCGAACCGCCACAATTCGTCCACTGAGCCGTGAGGGTTCGACAGAATCTCCACCCGTTCTCCCGTCTCACCCCATTGGACCAGGTCGTGCGAAAACTCCAGGATCACCTCCACATCCGACAGCATAGGCTGGCGTCGAAAACTAACCACCGGTTCCGGTTGGCCCGCTCCGGACGTGCGCCACTCCACTTTGAGTCGCGACGGCTCGCCCGCAGCCAATGGGTCGGTACCAAGGGCGTATTCCACCCAATTCGGCGTCTGATCGCCGTCGGCATCAACGCGCGGATCCACTAATCCAGGACGTCCGGCGGCCCACCGGGCATAGGTCATCGACATTGCCCGTCCCGGTGTTCCGCCCGTCTCGATGCTCGCGCGCCAGTTGGCGGGATTGGCGGGATCAGGGTGCGTCTCCGGGGCTATCAGTTCCAGGCTGGCCCCCTTTCCATTAGCCGCTTCGGGCCAGGGAGCCTTGTTCTCGTAGACTAGGCTGATCAAAGTCGTGTTGTCGCCGTAAACGACTTGGATTCGTTCTCCTTCGTTGCGCAGATTGTCGCCGGCAAAACTCGCGGCGATCGGGATGTTCGTGCCGTAGCGCATGGCAAACGCATTCGTGTTTCGAACGAGGACGCTGAACGCGCCGGGAGCCAGCTGTGTCGCAGCCGGGAAGTAGCTATCCACGCCTTGAACCAACCGAATGTTCGTCAAGGCAAGGGGCTCACTTCCCACATTGGTCAGTTCCAGGAATTCAAAGTCGTCATTGCCGAACCCCGCGGCGGCCTCAGCCGGAGAAGCAGCGGTCGGATTGTACATAATCTCCGTGACCTGGAGATCGCGCTGCCATCGTTCGACGTCGGGTTGACCCGCAGTAAATTGCAGGGGCCGTGACCAGCGGCTCCAACGGCCTGTGTTGTCTTTCATCCGGCAACGAGCGCGATAAACCTTGCCGACGCTCACAACCGCAACTGGAAGCTGGATCGTTTCCTCGAACCGCGCAAGCTCGCCACTGGTCCAGGTAGTTTCGATCTCATAGCGGCGTGGCTCGCCAACCCTAAAGCTCGCCATGCCAGGCGCAACGATTTCGGCAAATCGCCATTGCATCGCGCCGAAGGTGTTCGTGCCCTGGGGATCGTTGAAAGCCGAAACAGTGAAAAGCAACTGGTCCACCGGATATCCCGCTGGGCCGATGTACGTGATCGCCGGTTGATCCGGGATTAAGGCATCCGCCGCCTCAAGCGCAAGGAAGCGGTAGCCGTAGCCTTTTTGATTCCCATTGTTTGGCGCCCAGGTCGCCCCCGTGAATGTATCGGTGCAATACTCCAGCAGAAAGCGCAGGAAACCGGCGAAATCCGGCGTTGCCAGCGTCCGCGTCCAGGATCCTCCGATCCGGAAGTCCGCGAATGGCGTACGGAAGAAGTTCCCTCTGTGGTTGCCTTGTCCGCTGGCGGCGCCATCCCCCGGGGTTCGCGGATTCCAATTCCACAAGCACCGATCCAGCTCAGCCCAGTTTAGGGCGATATCCGGAGCGGTGACGAACCGGGCGTACTCATCGATCAACTGACCGATCTGGCCGCCGTCCGCCGCGGGGTCGCTCAGGAGCAGATCGAGAATCTCGCGGCACCGGTTTTTGAACTCGATCCGCAACGCGGGGACATTCAAAACGCTCTTCTGCGCGATGGTGCCGCTCCAATGCGTTTTGGTGCTGAACTGCATGTCGAGATCCCACGGCACGGGCACCCAGCGCCCATCTGCGCGATGATAGAAGTAGTGATTCCATCCTTCGCGCAAATCGATGTTGCCGACCACCCGGTTCGCCGCGTGAAAGCTGAAGTAGGCGTTCACGTCCATGTTTGCCCGCCACCAAGCTTCGGTTTGCGTGCCCGACGAGGCGCTGGAAAATTGGTTCCAATCGGTGGTGCCGACCGGCTGGGTTGCGCCTTGGTGTTTCTTATCGCCGCC
>CANLCA010000143.1 GCA_947487925.1 Verrucomicrobiales bacterium
GTCCACCGGGCCCGTGACCGTCTTGTTGCCCCTGCGGGGGATCAGCGTCATCAGCGCCGCGGGCCAGCCCTTCCACGATCCCGCGGCCGACCTGGCGTTGTTCGAGTCTCTGAAAGCCGCGTTGAAGCCCGGCATTGAAGTCAAAGAGCTCGATTGCACGATCAACGATCCTGTGTTCGCGGCAGCCTGCGCGTCCGCTCTGCTGGCGAATATTGCTTCTCGCAAAACAGGGGACCGCTGACCCTGGGAAAACAGATGAACCCCAGGGCGGCGAGCCGCAACCAAATGGAATCACTTATAGCGCGATGACACGGATAGGGATGAAACCAGAAAGTTCTTTGTCCCATCCGTGCCATCCGCGTTATCCGTGGTTAAGAATCCTCGCATATCGTTCAGAATCCGACAGATCGTGTTACGGGTGGAAGCGGATTTAGAAAGACTCGCGCATTTGGCGGATTTCATCCGGAGAGTGAAGACTCGCGCATGACTTCCTATCCGCGTTCATCTGTGTTGATCCGTGGTTCCTTGAATTGGAGCGCCGTTTTCAAGTTGAACGCAAGAGCATCCGAGTA
Source organism: Verrucomicrobiales bacterium (assembly GCA_947487925.1). Lineage (GTDB taxonomy): Bacteria > Verrucomicrobiota > Verrucomicrobiia > Limisphaerales > F1-80-MAGS106 > F1-80-MAGS106. The sequence goes on from CANLCA010000143.1 coordinate 573, forward strand.
GCGCACGCCTTTGCCTCCGAAAATGTCGAGAGCCGAACCGATCGTGAGATCCACGCGGTTGCTGCTTATTTCGGTCACGCGCTCGAGATCCTCGAGCGATCGCGCGCCTCCTGCGTAAGTAGCCGGAAGGGGCGAGTCCTCGGCGAGTCTGCGGACGAGAGGTGCGTCGATGCCCTGGCACAGGCCTTCCACGTCGACCCCGTGGACGAGGAATTCATCGCAGAAACCAGCAAGCGACTCCAGGGTGTCTTTGTTGACCTTCAGGTCGGTGAACGTTTGCCAGCGGTCCATGACAACAAAATAATCCTCGCCCTTGAGCCGGCAACTCAAGTCCAGAACCAACCGGTTTTTCCCGATTTTTGCGACCATTTCCTTGAGGCGGGAAAGATCGAGACTGCCTTTTCTAAAGATCCACGACGTGACGATCACATGGGAAGCGCCGGCGTCCAAGAAAGCGGGTGCATTGGAAGGGTTGATGCCGCCGCCGACGTGCAGTCCTCCGGGGTAGGCGCGCAAGGCTTCCATGGCAGCTTCCGCATTTCCAGGGCCCAGCAGGATGACGTGCCCGCCACGAAGCCCGTCCTGCTTATAAAGCGCGGCATAATAGGAGCTCGGTTGCTCGGAAACAAAGTTCGTCCGCAGCAGGTCAGAATCACCAACGAGCGTGCCGCCGACAATCTGTTTCACCTTTCCCTCATGAAGATCAATGCATGGTCTGAACACATCTGAAAGCTTGGATGAGAGTTTTGAACTTGGCGAATCGATTTGCTGTGGAGCCTGATCCCAGTCTGAGGGAATGAGACCAGAGGCTGCTCGGGCCTGTTCTCTCGATGACAAAGTTTGACAATCTGGCTGGGCAGAGCCCCAGTTAGTTCCATGCAATCGGCGGTGCAAATTCTGCGAGTTCTGATTCTGTTGAGCCTGACCTCGACAATTGAGCGGGTGGAAGGTCAGAGCCGAGGCTCCGTTTCCCCGGTTCCGGTCACCGCCCAGGGCATTGTTTTGAACGAGATCCTAGCCTCCAACACTCAGGGCCTTGAAGATGAAGACGGCGATAAGCCGGATTGGCTGGAGCTCCACAATCCGGGAGCGGGCGCCGTGGATCTTGTAGGGGTGGGATTGAGCGATGACCCCGATCGGCCGTTCAAGTGGCGTTTCCCGAGAATCCTGATTAATCCAGGCGGCTACATCCTGGTGTATTGTTCGGGAAAAAATCGCACGAATACGGGGGCTGCGCTCCACGCCAGCTTTGCTTTGAGGGCAAGTGGAGAGACTGTTTTGCTGACCAACGCCCAAGGGCAACGGCTGGATGAGAAGCGTGTTCCTGGCTTGATGGGCGATGTCTCTTGGGGCCGTCGAAAGGATGTTTTGGGCGAATGGGTATTCTTCGCTTTTCCGACGCCCCGGGCTGCCAATGGGAAGGATGGGTTTGCCAGCCTGCTGAGGGCTCCGACCGCGGATCCACCCGGGGGCTTTTATTCCCAAGCCGTCGAAGTCGGGTTGAGCACCCGTGAGCTGGGCGCCGAGCTCCATTATACCTTGGACGGTTCTGAACCCACCACCGCATCGCCCGTTTACGAGGCACCGTTGAGGATGAACGACCGGAGCAACGCCTCGAACGTGATTTCCATGATCCCGGGCACAGCCACTGTCAACCAGCACACCGACGGCTGGTTTCCACCGCGGGGCCTTGTTGCGAAGTCTTGGGTCTTGCGCGCGAGGGTATTCAGGGAGGGCGCCATGCCGAGCGCGACAATGACTCAATCCTATTTTGTGGGAGCGCGGTCCCCCGCGCGATACAAGCTTCCCGTAATCTCTCTCGCCACGGAGACCAACGGACTTTTCGGCTATGAAACCGGCATTTATGTGCTGGGCAAGGTCTTCGACGATTACCGCAAGACGCACCCGACGGAGCCGCTGACAGGCCATACTCCGGCGAATTATCAAGGCCGTGGAGCGGCCTGGAGGCGTGCGGCCCACCTTGAGTGGTTTGATCCCAGTGGATCGCCCCTTTTTCGGGCGGAAGTGGACTTGGAAGTTCAAGGCCAGTCCTCGAGGTCGTTCAGGCAGAAATCGCTTGGGATCCATCCTTTGGGGACGAATTTTTCAGGTGAAATCTTCCCGGGATTGCGGGCGCGGGGAACGGGCGATGCCCTCAATCGGTTCAACCGGCTCCGGCTCGCAAATTCAGGCAATGATTGGAGCATCACCTTGTTGAGGGACGGGTTTTGCCACACCTTGGCCTCGGCCATCGGGATCGATGTCTTGGCCAACCAGCCTGCGGTCCTTTTCATCGATGGGGAGTTTTGGGGAATCCACAACGTGCGGGAGCAGCAGGACACCGACCACATTGCTTCTCATTACGGTCTGGAACGCCGGGATGTGGTGCTCTGCGAAGGAGCGGGATCGCTGTTGGAAGGACGCCCCGGGGATGAAAGCCTGTTTGTGTCGTTGAGAGAGTTTATTTCCACGAACGATTTGTCTCAACCAATGAATCTGGACCCTGTGCGTGAGCGCATGGATGTGGAAAATTTCCTCCGCTATTGCGCGGCCGAGATCTACTTCGCAAACGCGGACTGGCCCCACAACAACATCCGATTCTGGCGCAAGAGGACAAACGGATTCGTTGCAGGCGCTCCTCCAGGGCACGACGGACGATGGCGTTGGATGTTGTATGATGTGGATTTGGGTTACGCGCACCCGTGGAGCGGCGGTTTCGGTGACAACACCCTAGCCGCCGCCACCAACCCGAAAGGACGCCCCCCACTGGATGCCCCATGGTCGACCGTGCTATTGAGGCAACTGCTTAAAAACCCAGGCGTTCAGGACCTGTTTTTGAGCTTGCTCGCGGATTTCTTGAACACTTCCTTCAGGGAAGAACGCGCGCTCACCGTGCTGGATTCGATGGTGGAAACCCTCTCCTTTGCGATCCCTGAGCACATCCAGCGCTGGCGAACAATGGGAGATTCACCCGCGGGTTGGACGAACAATCTTCGTGCTCTGCGTCTTTTTGCAAGCCAGCGGCCGATTTACGTGAGGCAGCACGCAGTGGCTCAATTCAAGCTCGCTGGCTACGGCCTTCTCACCGTAGACAGTTCGCCTCCCGCAGGTGGCAAGGTCCGTGTGAATTCGATCTCCATTGAGGCGCAAACGCCGGGTGTGAATGCCGCCCAGCCGTATCCCTGGCGCGGGGTCTATTTCCGGGGAGTTCCGATCAGGCTTGAGGCGGTGGCTTCCCCGGGATGGGTTTTCGCGGGCTGGAGTGGGAGTTCAGTCCTTGGGACCAACGCGGTGGCAAGCTTCCCCTTCCAAGGCGAAAGCACCGTTCAGGCGCGGTTCAGTCGAGTGCCCCCCAAGCTCACATCAATCGCGATACAATGGCCAAGTCTGCTCGCCATCGGCGCCATCGGGGGTCCCCTCTCGAGTTTTGCTTTGGAACGTTCTGCTGACCTCAAGCGATGGGCTCATGTGACCAACTCCTCTTTCGATTCGCACGGTTCGGCGCGGTGGATGATCGATGCGGCGCCTCTTGGTGACGCCTCCTTTTTCAGGCTTGTTGAGCCGTAGATTCTGACAACTCAAAGTAAAGCTCGATGAATGAGCTCGCTGAATCTAGTTACAGAGAGAACTGCGGAGATTGGCGATCAAAGCTATTGTCGGGTGCATCCCGGCCGTTGTCTTATTCTCTCAAATGTCTTTGACTCAGCGTTGGTTCAGCGTTAAGCAGATCCCTGGCTCCCTGTTGCGACGTTCCTCGGATGGATGAAGATTGGCTGATTGTGGCCGGTGATGCTTTTTCCATGCTTCGCGACAGACACTCCAAAACCGCAACCGAAACGCCATGAACACCTCGATTCGAACTCGTCTTTTGCTCGCCTTCCTGCTTTCCTCAGCGATGGTCCACGCTCAACCGAAGGGGCCCTTCGCTCCCGAGAGCTGGCCGGCTAGCGCGGACAAGACCAAGGTGGTCCATTTTGTCAGTGTCAAAGACGCGTTTGATCCTTTGAGCGACAAATGGGTCGAGGGCAACATGACTCTTCTCTCCGGTGGCGATCAAGCCACCAATCCGATCAAGATTGGAGGCTTTGACGGGATCAAGGTGTCCGGTAATTACTTGAATACGGCCGACACCGATTTCGCGGAATGGGCGGATGATGAGGAGATCGATATTTTGGTCCAGGCTTATGGCGACGGCGGTCTGTTTCAGGCGAACGGGAATCCGAGGAATTTCAATTTTCTGATCGGAACGCTGCCTGAGCTTGCGGCGCCTTCAGGCGGACAGGTTCCTATCGAAGGCCGAAACAAGCAGTGGAATTGGATATTGTTCAGAATTCCGAATAGCGAGCGTCCGAGCGACGGCTCGCGCCGCGTGGGGTCGATTGCGGCAAACTCCGTGGGAGGGATTGGGGCAGGTGGAGTCAATGGGGGGACCATCCGCATGGAAGGCGTGCCCAACCTGATTGTGCGCGTGGTCGCGTTTGGCGAGAAAGGAGCTTTTGGGGAACCGGATCAGGTCAATGTTTTCGCCGGCTCCGAGACTTGCCCGCCAGAACCGGTCGCGAACCTTGCGGGCATCGATGTGGCGAAGAACCTCGTCAACCACGTGCAGATTCTCAACCTGGGCGATCAGCAAGTCACTTTTGCGGATGGCATCGGACCGGTAGGCGACAAACGTCGCGCCGTCCGACCGAACGGGGCCTACATGAATTTTGGGGTCACGGACCAATATCTGGGCGCGGCCTGTGTGGACGCGCGGTCCATGAAACTGTGCATCGAGTTTTATGATGACCCCGCCCTCGCTGGAAAACAATTCGGGCCTGAAGCCTACGCGACGGATAACAAGGGCGGGGTTGGTTTCGTGGCGCCGGATCGGCGGCATGTCCTTGCCGGTTCAGGAAAGTGGGTGCGCCGCTCGTGGGTGGTTCCCGATGTGAGTTTGTTCGGCGTCAACACGGCTCCTCTCACCGCCGGTCCGCGTGTGTTTTTTGAGGACAATGCACCGGTCTTCATTTCGGCCTTTGAGCTGGGCATTTTCCGGATAGGCACCCACGCGCTCGCCGGGCTGGATCCCAATCCTGCCTGCGTTGAGGACCCTGGCGCATGCGCCTACGGAAATTTTGCGGAGATGGATCTGGCGACGGGCAAGCTTGATGGCCTGGCCCCCGGCTCGAGCGGGGGAGACCAGGAGATGATCCAAGCCGAGGCGGGCCCCGCCAATGACCGCCGCCTGGCGATCCGGCCCGCTGGCGATGACGGATCGCCCCAATTTCTCCATCGCTATATCAATCTCGCCATCACCGATGAAAAGCTTGGCCCGTCCAGTCAACCCGGCGTCAAACTCGCAATTTGCGCCACGTATTATGATGATCCGGAGCTCATCGGCGCTTCGTTTCGTCCCGAGGTTTACATCACGGATAAGGGGGGCAAAACAGGCTTCGGATTCACGCCCGGCACCATCGCCGTGGCCCTTGAAGGCACTGGCAAATGGCGCAACGCCTATTTCGAACTCGATGACGTGAAGTTCTCTGGCGTGAACCAAGGTCCCCAGGCGGCCGCGCGGTTTTTCGCGAGTGGAAAAATATTCTTCAGCCGAATGGCTTATGGTGTTATTCGCCCGTTCTGCCCTGACGGAGGGCTGAATCCGATCGCGGATTGCAAACCGAAAACGGATGTCCGCATCAGCGCCAGGACCGTTGCCGGCGGCAGCATCCGGATTTCCTGGCCCTCGGATGTCGAAGGATTTGTGCTGGAGGAAAGCGATTCCGTCAACGGCGCTTGGACGACTTCAGCGCAGATCCCCGCGACTGAAGGGGCCGAGCTTGTTGTGACGTTCAAGGCTGGTGCGGGAGGAGCCAAGTTCTACAGGCTCAAGAAATAGTCATCAGTTCACGGGTCAAGCAAGGGCTTTGGCTGCATCCCGCCGTTCCGGCCCAAACAGCGGTGCGGCCAAAAACCTGGAACGGGCGGTCGAATCGCGGATGACCGTTGAAGGAGTCGGGCCCTAGCGTCGATACCAGGCGATGCCGCTCGTCTCCTCCTCCTGGAGAACTTCTGCAAGTTGGAAGCCTGCGGCTTTGAGGTCACTTTCGATCTCCTCCCGCGAGACGATCCATTTGTGCCACTCCACTACCACCCGATCGACCCGGCGCATAAAGTCGGACTCATTCCGAAACAGATGCTTCTCCGAGCCTTCGATGTCCACTTTGAGGAGATTGCAGCGGACATCCCCAACATGCTTGAGCCACGCTCGTTCCAAGTCGATGTTCGACACGGTCACTTTTGTCCAGTCTCCCTTCGGAGGTTTCCCGGGTTCATAGACAGGAAACTGGGAAGAGCCTAGGTTGGAAGGCAGGATGAAAAACTCGGCTTTGTCTGTCCCTGCTTTGCTCGCGCCGACCAGCCCGTGGAGCACTTGGATTCCCGACAGCTTGTTTTCTTTCAGCAGCCAAGCA
>CANLCA010000144.1 GCA_947487925.1 Verrucomicrobiales bacterium
GGCGCATTCGGAGGCCGTGGTGCGCATCAGTGTCACTTGGGGATTGTGCGAATAAAAGACCCGGCCCGAAAATTTTTCTGGGATCGTCCTAGGACCCATGAAATTGACCATGTCCAGACAACCCGGAGCCACGATCGCAGGCACGCCGTTCCGAGCCGCCGCCTCGAGCCGGGAAGGGCCGGCTGACAACACTCCGCCCACCAGTTCGTCGGCCCACTCGGTGGTGGTCACGTCCAGCACGCCAGCCACCATGCCCGTTTCCACCAACGATTCCATCGTGCGCCCCCCGACCCCTGTGGCGTGGAAAACGAGAACCTCAAATCCCGCGGCCTCCAAAATCTTTCGCGCGGCCTGCACGCATTCCGTGGTGTTGCCAAACATGCTGGCAACGATCACTGGTTTATCGACCTCGCTCCTCGACGCGGATCCTATCTCAACCATCCCGCAGACCGCTCCGGTGGCGCGTGTGAGAATCTCTCTCGAAATATGATTCAACCCCGCGACATCCACAATGCTCGGAAACATGACGATGTCCTTCGATCCCACATACTGGGCGGTGTTGCCACTCGCCAGGGTTGACACCATCACTTTCGGGAAACCGATCGGGAGCGCCCGCATAGCGGCCGTACCGATTGCCGTGCCTCCGCCGCCGCCGAGGGAGATGATGCCGTCGATCCTGCCTAGGCGAAACAGTTCCAGAACAATGATCGGAGCTCCTGTCGCCATGGCTTTGACGGCTTCGCCGCGATCGCCCCGAGTGACGATCTCCGAAATCGTGACGCCGGCTGCCGAAGCCACTTCATCGCGGGAAATATCCGGCTTGAATTGGGCGTGACCCAGGATGCCGACGTCAATAGCGAGGGTTTTGTGCCCGCGGGTTTGGATGAGACGGGTGACAAACGCGTGTTCGTCTCCCTTCGTATCGAGTGTGCCCAGGACTGCTATGGTAGCCATAAGGAAAATTAGATTCTACTTTGATGAATCCCGTAAAATCATCTCTCGTATTTTGGCCTCGGATGGCACAGATAACCAGATAATCATCAGTATACCGAGGCGATCCCAACATCACAACCGTGCCCTCTCTGTGATCCGTGGTCAAAATTTCAAATTACTTCGGTTAGAGCGAGGTGAAGTCTTACAAAGACCTGGTTATGAGAAGCTCGACTAAGAACGGGGCAGTTCCTTTATGGATCGGGTGAGTGATTCGGAATGACTTTATCGCCAAGACCCTGCAAACATTCTTCACAAGCCATTGCCGTTTAAGGTTTAAGGATAAATGGGTTATTGATGGGAGACCACTCCCGTGGTCGCGTGTGTCGCCATTTTAAGATTAGCCTTGGAATTCCTGCCCTATCAGCTAGGAAACGAAGCATCGCATGGATCCAAACATCACTTCTTCTTCACCACAATTGTCCCGCGCTTCGAAGGAGGTGTTTGTTCGGCGCCATCTTCCCTGGGTGATGTCGACGGCTCGCAGGCAGGTGTCCACGCTGAGCCAGGCGGATGATGTGTGCCGCACGGTTTTTGCCGCGGCGGAAAAAGCCCATTTTCTGACGCGCCCGCCTCGTTACGTCGCGGACTGGCTCTTCCGAGCCGCCGTGGCGGCGGCAAAGCACCTCCGCAAACGCGAAAAAATCCCAAATCGGCTCGTTCGTAAAGAAAACGCTGCGTCCTTGAATGAAGCACCTGATTCCGAGTGGAGGAAGGTTTCAGGAAGGATCGATCGCCTGATGGCCTCTCTCAGCCCAAGGCTTCGTCGGATCGCTGTTCCGGCGTTGCTCGACCGAATCCCGGCCCAGGAGATCTCGGAGGCCGTCCGAGTCTCGGAGTCGGATGTGGACCACCGCGCGGCGAAAGCGGCGCGAAAGATCGCCCGGAAGCTCAGACGCATCGATCGATCGCTCACGGCCCAAAATCTCGCCTCCCGTCTGCAGGAGAAGACCGCCGAGCTCGCGGACCCGGTAGTCGTACAAATTGCCCGAGAAATCGATGGCGACCCCGCGATCCAACTCTTGGTGAAAAAGACCCTGCGCAGTCTTTGGTGGGCGCATCCTTTAAGGTGGTTGAAACGATTCGTTCTCGGTGCCGCAAGTTTCGTGTTCATGCTCTTTTGCACGGTGTTCGTCTTGGCGCAAACCGGCAGATTGGAGGAGGTGGCCTCCTGGATAATAATGCACGTTGTGAGTGCGCAAATGTCGCGCGGTGACGAGGATCAATGGCCCCCCAAGTCGCCGATTCCTCAGTGGTCGACGCATCCACGGAACAGCCACATTTCGCTGAAGTCAGCCGGTTCGTTGGATGATCTCTACCAGGTGACCAATGTGTTGTCGGCGCATTTTGATTTTAGCAAACAGCAATGGTTGGATCTGGGGCCGGAACAGGTTCGGCGAGTCGCGATGATGAGCCCTCAGGGCATCAATCTCGTCAACACGAACGCCACGCGGAATGGGCTCGCGGGGGTGCTGGGTTTTGAATTTCCGTGGTCCTCTGCCCGGCTGGAATTGGGCGGTGTGATTTTTTCAAATGTCATGGTCCGATTCAAGGGAAACGGCACCTATTGGGGCGCCGCGCATCGCGTCTCTCGACCGAAACGTCCGTATAAAGTGAATCTCGCGAAGTCTGCGCCAGACCAGAACGTGGGCGGCGCCAAAATGCTAAACTTCGGGAATCTGGTTGCCGACAGCTCCTCCGTGAGCGACGCGCTAGCGTATGAATATTTTCGCCAGGCGGGTGTTCCGGCACCCAGAACCGCTTACGCTTTCGCGAGCATCACGATCGCCGGCCTCATGGAAAATCGTCCCCTCGGTCTCTACGTGCTCATCGAGAATCTGGATGCGCCATTTCTCAAGCAGTGGTTTGGCACCAAGAATGTCGCTTTGTTCAAGCCGGTGACCCCATTTCTCTTCAAGGATCTGGGCGACGATTGGGCTGCTTACGAGCGTATTTATGATCCGAAAACTAAACCGACCTCCGAAGACAAACGTCGTGTCATCGATTTCGCGAAGGTCCTGACGCACGCGGATGACGCCTCGTTTCGCGAGCGTGTCGGCGATTTTATCGACCTCCCCGCCTTCGCCAAATTCCTCGCTGGACTCACTTTGCAATCCAGCTACGACGGATTTCTGAGCAATGGCCAGAATTACTTCATGGTTCTGGATCCAAGGTCCAACCGATTCGGATTCATTCCCTGGGATCTTGACCATTCCTGGGGTGAATTTCCATTCACCGGCACCCACCAAGAGCGCGAAGAAAGCGACCTGTTTCATCCTTGGATCGGGGAAAACAGGTTGCTGGAACGGATCATGAAAGTGGACGAATTCAAATCCATTTATCGAACGGAACTGGATCGGCAGTTGAAGGAAATCTTTGTGCCGACTCGACTCCACGAACGTTTGAACGAGATCGCCAAATCGATTCGACCCGCGATTGAGTGCGAATCGGCAACGCGACTGGGCCGATTCGATCGCGCGGTTCAAGATTGGGATCTACCGCAGCCTGACGGCGTGGGTGGATTCGACCCCAACGTCGAGCCATTCAAGATTAAAAGATTCATTTCGGCACGCGCGAAATCAGCCCGAGCGCAGTTGGACGGAAAAGCCACCGGATTGACGATGCCGAATCCCGGCGGCCCCAACCGGGGCCGCGATGGCCCGGCTGACAAGAAGTGAAACTGGAAAAAGCAGCTGAGAAACCACTAATCTTCACTAATTCAACAAGATGTGAAAAATAACGATCGGGACGCCGGTTCACCGTATGGGTGAGGTGCTCAGTCAGCATAACTTCTTCACCATTAGTGTCTATTAGCGAAAATTAGTGGTTCAACTTCCGTTTTAAGGGTGAACCAGGCGACGGGGATTTAACGCGGAGACGCCAAGGCGCCAAGAGGAAATCTTTTTCTCGGAGTGTTTCCATAGTCACCGTTGGGTGACCGTGAGAAGCAAAGACAGAACTCCCTCGGCCTCAGCGTCCCTGCGCTGGGATCGTCCCTGCTCATCGAGCAATTACGGGTCAGTCGGGCTCGCTGGCGGCGGCTCAAATCGCGGACGCCACAAGGTCGCCGAGTTGACTGGTGCTGAACCCCATCTTGCCGGCGGCAAGGCTCTTTACTTTTTCTCGCGTCACCTTGATCACGCAATCCTCGATCGCTTTGGCCGCGGTGGATTCACCCAAAAAATCGAGCATCATGGCGCCGGCACAGATGGCCGCAAGCGGGTTGATCACACCCAACCCGGTGTACTTGGGAGCACTGCCCCCGATGGGCTCGAACATGCTGGCGCCCTGGGGGTTGATGTTGCCGCCCGCGGCGATGCCCATACCCCCCTGGATCATGGCGCCAAGGTCGGTGATAATGTCGCCAAACATGTTATCGGTCACGATCACGTCAAACCATTCAGGGTTTTTCACAAACCACATCGTGGTGGCGTCCACATGCGCGTAGTCCCGTTTGATGTCGGGAAAATCCTTTGCCCCGACCTCGTGGAATGCGCGTTCCCAAAGATCAAACGCGAATGTGAGGACGTTGGTTTTGCCGCACAAGGTGAGTTTTTTCTCCTTGTTGCGCCGACGCGTGTAGTCGAAGGCGTAACGCAAACATCGCTCCACACCACGTCGAGTGTTGATGCTTTCTTGGACAGCAATCTCATGGGGAGTGCCCTTGAACACAAACCCGCCCGAACCCGTGTACAAACCTTCGTTGTTCTCTCGCACAACCACAAAATCGATGTCCTTTGGACCCTTGTCCTTCAGAGGGCAGAATCGTTCGTCGTAAAGCTTCACCGGTCGGAGGTTGATGTACTGCTCCAGCTCGAAACGGAGTCGCAGGAGGATCCCTTTCTCAAGAATGCCAGGCTTGACGTCCGGGTGGCCTATGGCGCCCAAAAGAATCGCCGGGAAACTCCGGAGCTCCTCGACCACGCTGCCGGGCAGGGCTTCATTGGTCCGCAAATAACGCTCGCCACCTAGGTCGTAGTCCGAGTAGTTGAGCTTGAAATTGAATTTGGAGGCGGCTGCGCCCAGGACTTTGACGGCTTCTCGAGTCACTTCAGGACCAGTGCCATCCCCGCCAATCACCGCGATATTATAGCTTTTCATGCGTTAAACGTTCGATTCTAGGCAGTCCGGAAAGGACTGCCAGAAGGGGGGGATGCTAACCCCTGTCCGAACGGTGGCAAGAAATTCCATCGTGACAGGATTTTCCGTCCGACCACTAAACCCCGAGCCCGCCAGGGCCTTTGCCGCCGTTGACCAGGAACAACACCGCCATGCGCACCGCCAAGCCGTTGGTCACCTGGTCCAGAATCACCGAACGTTCGCAATCGGCGATTTCGCTATCGATCTCGACGCCCCGGTTGATGGGGCCCGGGTGCATGATCATGGCGTCTGGCTTGATCTTCGCAAACCGAGTTTTGTTCAGACTGTAAAGACTCGTGTACTCGCCGATGCTCGGAAACATGGTTTTTCTCTGGCGCTCGTGCTGGATGCGCAGAAGGTTGATGATATCCGCATTCTCAATCGCCCTGTCCACATTATGGGTCACCACGCAACCCATCTCTTCAAAGACCCGTGGAACCAAAGTTGAAGGCCCGCACAATGTCACCCGGGCACCCAGCTTGAGCAGCGCCCAGATGTTCGAGCGAGCCACGCGGCTGAAGAGAATGTCCCCTAGAATGGTGACTTCCAGCCCCGCAATGCGCCCCTTTTTTTCACGGATCGTGAACAGGTCCAGCAACGCCTGGGTCGGATGCTCGTGCGCGCCATCCCCCGCGTTGATCACCGAAACATTGACGACCCTCGACAAGAAGTGAGGCGCCCCCGCAGCGCCGTGCCGGATGATGATCATGTCCGCGTTGAGAGCCTCCAGGTTCCTCGCGGTGTCCCTCAGGGTCTCTCCCTTCTTGAACGAGGAAGCCTCCGCGCTGAAATTCACCACGTCAGCCGTGAGCCTTTGCGCCGCCAGCTCAAAGCTGATGCGGGTCCTCGTCGAAGGCTCCACAAACAAATTCACAACGGTCTTGCCTCGTAGGGCAGGAACCTTCTTGATCGCGCGCTCCCCCACCGCCTTGAAGGCCTTCGCCGTGTCTAGTACCAGATTGATCTCCTCCGCGGAGAGGGACTGGATGTCCAGCAAATGTTTCCGCGACCAATTCATAGGCTCTCCAAGCTCACGAGATCTTCGCCGAACTCCTCGCGGAGCCGGACTTCGATCCGTTCGGTCTTTGTGGTGTCCACTGCCCGGCCCACGAAATCCGGTCGAATCGGCAGCTCCCGATGACCGCGGTCGATCAAGACGGCCAGCTGCACCCTTTCAGGGCGGCCGAAATCGTTGAGCGAATCCAGCGCCGCTCGGGTAGTCCGGCCGCTAAATAGCACATCATCGACCAAGACCACAGTCCTGTGATTGATGTCGCAAGGGATCTGTGTCGGAAAAATCTCTGGCGGCATCCTGTGGTTGAGATCATCGCGGTGCATCGTGACGTCCACCATCCCCACGGGTACGGAATGCCCCCACAACTCGGCGAGCGCCTGTCCCAGCCGTTGCGCGAGAAAGGGCCCGCCGCGCTGGATTCCGATGAGCACCACATTCGAGCTCAGCCCATTGCGCTCGGCAACCTCGTGCGCCACGCGGGCCAACACCCGTTGCATCTCGCCGGAGGTCATGAGGACCCTGGATGAAGTCAATTTAGACATGCGTCCACCCAACATAAAGGATGCCCGCCGGCTTGCCAAGGATGCTGACGCGGAAAGGAAAGAACCCACTTTGAGCGGCGGACGCTGCGCATTGCCGAGAACACAGAAGCAGCGACCTGACCTTAGCCCGTCTTTTTCCCATCGCCATGGCCCAGGCGCATCGCAAACCACGCGGCCAACGCCGAGAGCACCACGAGCAGGGTCGACAGCGCATTGATCTCGGGTGTCACTCCCCGTTTCACAGAAGAATATATGAGCATGGGCAGTGTGCTTGTGCCAGGGCCGCTGGTGAAGA